>NZ_JBHZEJ010000011.1:0-150907 GCF_042756365.1 Streptomyces sp. NPDC059092 | reverse complement strand
TGTGGCCTCTCTCCCTTATCGCCCCCCCTCGCCGCCGGGGTTGGCCCCGGCGGGGGGGGGGCGCGCGGGGGGGGGGGGGGCCGGCGGCGGGGGCGGCGGGGCCCCCCGCCACTCATTTCCCGAGCCCCTGGAACCTCCGCACCGCGAGGGGAGTGAATATCGCCGTCAGCAGCACCGGCCAGGCCACCGACAGGAGCATCGCGTGCTCCTCCGGCCAGGATCCTCCGCTCGCCACCGGGTTGCCGAACAGCTCGCGCGTCGCCGTGACCGTCGCTGACACCGGGTTCCAGACGGCCGCCGTGCCCAGCCAGTCCGGCATCAGTGAGGGAGCCACGAAGATGCTGGAGATCGCGGTGAGCGGAAAGGCTACGACGAAGAGATTGCCGGCCTGCTCGGGTCCGGGGACCAGAAGCCCCAGCCAGACCCCCACCCAGATCAGCGAGAAGCGCAGAAGCACCAGCAGCCCGAACGCGGCCAGGGTGTTCAGCACACCGCCGCTCGAACGCCAGCCGATCGCGAGCGCGGTGGCGGCCAGGATCGTCAGCTCGGCGCACGCGGTGATCAGGTCCCCGACACCCCGACCGGTGACCACCGCCGAGGGAGCCATCGGCATCGACCGGAACCGGTCGATGATTCCTCGCGTGTGCTCCGTGGCCACGATGGCCGCCGTGTTCATGAAACCGAAGGCCATCGTCATCACGAACATCCCCGGCATCAGGAACTGCCGGTAATCCCCGCCGCCGGGCACCCGCATCGCGCTGCCGAAGACATACCCGTACAGCAGCACGGAGAGGAGGGGGAACCCCAACTGCCACACGATGGCGCTCGGTTGGTGCTGGAAGTGGGCGAGATAGCGGCGTACGACCGTCCAGCAGTCGACCACCGCCCAGTACGCCCGCCCGCGATCGCCTCCGCACCCGAACGCACCCCAACGCCTGAACGCGTCCCCGCTCCTGCTCCCGCTCCCTTCGTTGACGGCCTCCCCACCGGCCTCTCCCTCAGCGCTTCCGTCCTTCAGGGTGACGCTCATGCCGCCACCACCTCCTTCCCTGTCAACCGGAGGAAGACGTCATCGAGGCTCGGCCTGCGCAGCCCGATGTCCTCCACCGCGATCCCCTCGCCCTGAAGCGTCCGCGCCACCTCCGTCAGCGCCGCGACCCGGTCCCGGACCGGCGCGTGCACCCGGCGCGCCTCGTCGTCCGTCTCCACCCGCGCGCCGTCCCCCGCTCCCCGGGCCACCGCACGTACCACCGCGGGTATGTCGCGGCTCTCCACGACCACGACCTCGATCCGGTCGCCTCCGACGGTGTTCTTCAGCTCGGCCGGGCTGTCGTCAGCGATCGCCCGGCCCTGGTCGATAACCGTGATACGGGAGGCCAGTCGGTCCGCCTCCTCCAGATACTGCGTGGTCAGCAGCACGGTCGTCCCGTCCGCCACCAGCGCGCGCAGCGCCTCCCAGACCTCTCCCCGCCCCCGCGGATCGAGCCCGGTCGTCGGCTCGTCCAGAAAGAGGACCTGCGGGGCGAGGATCATCGACGCGGCCAGATCGAGACGCCGCCGCATCCCGCCGCTGTACCCGGCGACGCTCTGGTCCGCCGCGTCGGCCAGATCGAACCGCTCCAGCAGCTCACCGGCGCGCAGCGCCGCGCGTCTCCTCCCGAGATGGAAGAGCCGGCCGAACAACTCCAGATTCTGTCGCCCGGTCAGAATCTCGTCGACCGCCGCGTACTGCCCGGTCAGGCCGATCCGCCTACGGACCGCCCGCGGGTCGCGCGCCACATCGACGCCCGCCACCTCCGCCCGTCCGCCGTCAAACCGCAGCAGGGTCGCCAGGACCCGGACCGCCGTGGTCTTGCCCGCACCGTTGGGCCCGAGCAGCCCGTGCACTGTCCCCCGGCGCACGGCCAGATCGAAGCCGTCGAGCGCGCGCTTCTCTCCGTATCTCTTCTGCATGCCTTCCGCCAGCACTGCGTGTTCGCCCACAGTCACCCCTCCCGTCACCGGCCTCACCGACCAAACTGAGTACAGCGTACCCATAAATGAGTACGGCGTACTCATTTATTTCCGGGGGCATTAAACTGGCCCCATGACCTCGACCGAAGTGAGCGGCAGCGGCAATCTCGCACGCAGTCTCGAACTCCTCTGGGACACGGGCGAGCGCCCCAGCCGCGGCCCCAAGCCCGGCCTCACACTGGGCCGGATCGTCACGACCGCGGTCACGCTCGCCGACGCCGAGGGCCTCGACGCGGTGTCCATGCGCCGCCTCTCGACAGAGCTGGGCACGGGCACGATGTCGCTCTACCGCTACCTCCCGGGCAAGGCGGAGCTGCTCGACCTGATGCTCAACCACGTCCAGGGCGAGACGGAGGATCCGCCGGGCGGCGTCGACGCGGGCTGGCGCGCGGCGGTCGAGGACATGGCGCGCGCGGTCCTCGCGCTGCACCGGCGCCACCCATGGCTGCTGGCGGTCAACCAGGCCAGGCCCGTCCTCGGCCCCAACGCCGTCAGGGGACTGGAGAAGACCCTGTCCCGCCTTCAGGACATGGGGCTGAGCGATCCCGAGCGGGTATCGGTGATCATCATGGTCGAGGGCTACGTGACCGGCGCGGCGCGTACGCAGGTGCACGCCATCGAGGCCGAGAAGAAGAGCGGCATCACGGACGAGGAGTTCTGGAAGGCCCAGGAGCCCTTCCTGTCCAGGGCCATGACCAGCGGCGTGTACCCGGTCATGGCCACGCTCTCCGAGGAGTCGTTCGGCAGCGAGTTCGACCACTTCGAATTCGGGCTACAGCGGCTGCTGGACGGCCTGGAGGTCCTGGTGGAGCGGCGTACGGCGCCACCGCAGGAACGGCGGCGGGAGCGGCCACAGTCATCGGATGCCGCCGAGCGGCGCCCCTGACCTCCGTACCTCCACGTACCCCCCGCGCCTCAGCCCTCGCGCCTCAGCCCTCGCGCCTCAGCCCTCGCGCCTCAGCCCCCGCGCCTCAGCCCTTGCGCCGCAGCCGCTTGTAGCCGAGGTACAGAACCGCCCCCGCGGCGAGGACGATCGCCCCGAGCGTGGCGCTCCCCGTCTTCTCGCCCCCGGAAGCGGTGCTTCCCGTGCCGCTGTCACCGGCTGAGGAACTTCCGCCTCCGGACGACGCGTTGCCGCCGGATCCCTTCGGCAGATCCACCCGTACGACATCGCTTTGGCTGCCCTCCGAGCCGAACATCAGCGCGCCGCCGTCCGTCGTGTACGTCACCGACTCCGCCTGCCGCTGGATGGGCGCCCGTACGCGGTGGTCCGCGCCGATCCGGCCGTTCTTCCAGGCGTAGGCGCGGGCACTGAAGTACGAGCGGAGCGTCAACTCCTCGCCGTCCGGCGAGAACGCCCCGTCCGTCACCCACGGCACCTCGCCGATCCGCCGGAAGGTGTTCGTACCGGACGGGGAAAGCTCCGCCGGGCCCTCGTACAGCCCGCCGCCGTCCTCGTTCTTCGACGCGATGTAGACCCGCCCGGTCTTGGGATGGACCATCATCGCCTCGGCGTCGCGCGCCCCGTCGGCGTACTTGACGGTGAACTGCGTGGCCTGGACCGTCGCGTCCCCCAGCTGCTTCGGCTCGGCGAAACGGTAGATCCAGACGTGTTCCCAGGTGCCGTTGAGGTTGTCGCCGATGTCACCGACATAGACGTTCCCGTCGGAGCCGATGGAGATGGCCTCCACGTCCCGGGGCTTGCCGACGCCCCGCATCGTGATCGTCGCGACGGTCTCGCCGGTACGGGAGTCCACGGCGTAGACCTGCGGTCCGTAACCACTGTCGTTGTGCGTCCAGTACACGCCGGGATGAAGGCGGCTGGCGGCCAGGCCGCTGGACTCGGTGATCCGCTCGTCCTTGATCGTGAAGTTCTGGTCGGGCTTCCCGTCGTCGGCCGCCGAGGCCGTGGCCGGCCCCCACACGAACAGGGACACGAGCATGGCCGGCAGGACGGCGAAGGCTCCGGAACGGCGGCCACGACCGCGCGAGGGAAAACGCATTCCCCCAGCCTGCCACCCCACGTAGCGTGATGTGCCATGACCACGGTCCCCGCAGCCTCGTCCACGTCACCCGCCTCGCCCGTCCACCCGCCCATCGAGCCCTACGACCACGGCCTGCTCGACGTCGGCGACGGCAACCGCGTCCACTGGGAGGTCTGCGGCAACCCGCGGGGCAAGCCCGCGCTCGTCGTCCACGGCGGCCCCGGCTCGGGGAGTCACCCGAACGCCCGGCGGCACTTCGACCCCGAGCGCTACCGCGTCGTCCTCTTCGACCAGCGCAACTGCGGGCGCAGCACCCCGCACGCGAGCGATCCCGCCGTCGACCTGCGGCACAACACCACGGATCATCTCGTCGCCGACATGGAGCGGCTGCGCGACCACCTCGGGATCGACCGCTGGCTGCTGTACGGCGGTTCGTGGGGGTCCACGCTGATCCTCGCGTACGCGGAACGGCACCCCGAGCGCGTCTCCGAGATCGTCATCTCCGGCGTCACCGCCACCCGGCGCTCGGAGACCGCCTGGCTGTACGGGGGCGTCGGGCGGCTCTTTCCCGAGCAGTGGGACCGCTTCCGCGACGGCGCCCGGCAGGGGACGGCAGGGGAACCGGACGCCGTCCCCGAAGGGATGGACCACCGTACGGCCGCCGCGCCGTCCCTCGTGACCGCCTACGCCCGCCTGATGGAGAGCCCCGACCCTGCCGTACGGGAGCGGGCCGTCGTCGACTGGTGCGCCTGGGAGGACGCCGTGCTCTCCCAGGAGCCCAACGGCTCCCCCACCCCGTACGCCGATCGGCCGCCGCTCCAGCAGCAGGCGTTCGTCCGGATCTGTGCGCACTACTTCGGCCACGGAGCCTGGCTGGACGAGGGCGCCCTGCTGCGCGACGCGGGTCGGCTGGCTGGCATTCCCGGGGTCCTCGTCCACGGGCGGCACGACCTGGCCGGGCCTCTCGGCACCGCCTGGGAGCTGGCGCGCGCCTGGCCGGACGCGCGCCTGGTGGTGATCGACGACGCGGGTCACAAGGGGAGCGCCGCGGGACAGCGCGAAGTACGGAACGCGCTCGACTCGTTCGCGGACTGACCCGTCGGCCCGCGCCGCCCCCGTCCTGACGGCCCGCCGACCGTCAGGGCGGGGGGCCGGGCGGAGCGATCCGCCGCCCGCTACCTCACGAGAGCCTCACGAGGGCCTCACGAGGGGGTTCCGCCCGCGAACACCACCTGGGCCCCGAGGTCGCACCAGACCGTGGACGTACCGCCCGAGCCGGCCCGGTTGCCGAAGTGCCTGTAGACGAGATCGCCCTTTTTACAGTCGATGACGCCCGTGAAGGTGGACCCCTTGCAGGTGATGGCCGCGCCCTTGTGACCCCCGCTTCCGGTCAGGAGCTGGTGGCTACAGGTGAGGGCGGCCGGGGCTTTCGGCGCGGCCGTCGCCGGAACCGCCGCGGTCAGCAGCCCGCCCGCGCCGAGAGCAAGCGTCGCGGCGACGGCGGCGACGGTGCGTCGCGTGCGAGTGATCAAAGAAACCTCCGGTGTTCCGATGCGAAGACGGACGGACACGAGGGCCCGCGCTCGGCCACTCGGAGTGGAGGTTGATCACGAAAGAGGGTCATCATGCCCAATACAACGAACAATGGCCTGAAAGAAGTTGATCGACCGATTTGCGATCACTCGTAAGTGAACGGACCCCGACCCGCCGGACCATGACAACAGGCCGCCACAAGGCGTACCCGCTCTTGCCTTGAGTGCGCTCGAACGAGTTGGGTGTGGAGTCATGGAGTACACGCAGCTCGGACGCACCGGACTCAAGGTCAGCCGACTCGTCCTCGGGACGATGAACTTCGGCCCCCTCACCAACGAGGCCGACAGCCACACCATCATGGACGCCGCGCTCGGCGCGGGTATCAATTTCTTCGACACCGCGAATGTCTACGGCTGGGGCGAGAACAAGGGCCGCACCGAGGAGATCCTCGGCACCTGGTTCGCCAAGGGCGGCGACCGCCGCGACAAGGTCGTCCTCGCCACCAAGGTCTACGGGAACATGGCCGGCGACGGGGATTCCTGGCCCAACCACGACAAGCTCTCCGCACTCAACATCCGCCGCGCGGTCGACGCCAGCCTCAAGCGGCTCCAGACCGACCACATCGACCTGTACCAGTTCCACCACATCGACCGCTCCACCCCGGTCGAGGAGATCTGGCAGGCCATCGACACCCTGATCCAGCAGGGCAAGATCCTCTACGCGGGCTCGTCCAACTTCCCCGGCTGGAAGATCGCCCAGACCAACGAGACCGCCCGCCGCCTCGGCTCGTACGGCCTGGTCAGCGAGCAGTGCCTCTACAACCTGGTCGAGCGCCGCGCCGAGATGGAGGTCATCCCGGCCGCACAGGAGTACGGGCTCGGGGTCATCCCGTGGTCGCCGCTCGGCGGCGGTCTGCTGGGCGGAGTGATCAAGAAGGAGGTGCAGGGCGGGCGCCGCGCCGCCGGCCGTTCCGCCGACGCCCTCGCCGACCCCGCGACCCGCACGCGGATCCAGTCGTACGAGGACCTGCTCGACAAGCACGGCATCGACCCGGGCGAGGCGGCGCTGGCCTGGCTGCTCACCCGGCCGGGGGTGACGGGCCCGATCGTCGGCCCGCGGACGCTCGACCAGCTCGAATCGGCCGTTCGGGCCGTCGGCGTCACGCTCTCCGAGGAGGTCCTGTCGGAGCTGGACGAGATCTTCCCCGGCCCGGGGCCGTCGCCGGAAGCCTTCGCCTGGTAGCTCCTGTGACGGCTCCTGGCCGGGCCTGAGAGAGGCCACGGGAGCCGCACGTACGACGGTGGCGGTCGGCCGGGTCCTGTCCCAACGGGGCTCAGCCGACCGCGGCCGCCACGGCGATGATCGCGAACATCAGCACGAGCACGGCGGCCATGATGCGGTTACGGGTCTTCGGGTCCACGGGTCGAGACTAACGGCCGGGTCCGACAGCACCGCCGCCCGGGTGCCCCCGGCGGCCCCGGCCGAGCGGGCAGCGCGCGATCGCCTCGTACCGCGGCTGCTCCCCAACCACCCCCGAGACGGGCAGCCGGCTCCGTACGAGGACCAGCTCGGACACGTCCCACGCCCGGCCCTCGAAGTCCGCCAGGGCCTCGACGTACGGACGGAGATCGACGCCACGGCCCTGACCGCCCTGACCGCTGCGCGCGAGCGTGAGGTGCGCCCGGTAGGAGTGGTGCCGCTCGTCCATCGGCACCCCGGCCCGGCGCGCGGCGGCGCCGGCGCGTTCCGCGAGGAGCCGCAGCTCGTCGATGCCCCCGGCGGCGCCGGCCCACAGCGTACGGCCGCCGAAGTGCCCGCCGCCGTGGACACGGAGCCGGAACGGCTCGGTCCGGTACGCCGCCCGCTCCAGCCGTACGGTCAGCTCGGGCAGCAGCGCCGCGTCCACCTCGCCCATGAAGGCGAGCGTGAAGTGCCGGCCCTCCTGCCCGGTCCACCGCAGCTGGTCGGCCCCGGGCAGATCGCGCAGCCGCCGTACGGCATCGGCCAGCTCGACGGCGGCAGCGGCGGGCGGCAGGACGGCGGCGAACAGTCTGAGGGGCGTCAGGCTCATGGAAACGATTCTGCCGGTCATATGACATACGGGGCGTAACCCGGTCACCGTACGTATCGTTGTACTGCGCGGCTACCGCATCCATGCGGAAGCAGGGGAGGAGCGCCAGAATGACCGTCGTAGAGACCGACAGGATCGACACCGACAGGATCGCCATGGCCGACGAGAGCTCCGAGCTGACACTGGACATGCTGTTCGGCGCGCTCGAAAAAATGCCCGTCCCCGAGGGAGTGAAGGTCGAGATTGTCGAGGGGAACATCTTCATGTCGCCGCAGCGCCGGGTCCACTGGGAGATCATCCGCCGTATCGTGCGGGCCCTGGAGGACAAGTTCGGCATGGACGTCGTGGTGATGTCCGACGTACGCATCGACTTCCCCGGACACCTCAACGGATTCTGCCCCGATGTGGCGAAACTGGCTGACGACGCCTCACAGGGTGCGGACGGGCGATGGGACCCCGAAGACGTGGAGTTCATCGCCGAGGTGATCTCCAAGGGCACAGCCGTCAACGACTACGGCGCGAAGAAGACGACGTACGCCACCGCCGGTATCCCCGTCTATCTGATCGCCGATCCCTATACCGGCAGGTGCCGCGTCTACACGGACCCGAAGGACGACGAGTACGCCACTGAGCTGACTGTCCTGTTCGGCACGGCGATCGACCTCAGCACCACCCCGTTGGGCCTGATCCTGGAGACCGACAAGTTCCCCCGCGGCTGACGCGCGACCGACGGAAAAGGTGGTCCCGGCCGGCACCCGCCGGCCAGGACCACCCTCGTCACACACGGCTCACGGCTCACGGCTCACGCAGCCGTCGCGAGCCGTTCGCGCGCCTCCTTCGGTACGAACTCCATGTGCGGCCGTCCGCCGCGCAGGTCGACCTTGAGCCGTACCCCCACCACCCGCGTGAGGATCAGGCCGATCGCCGCCGCCGCGAGCAGGGAGACCACGCCGCCCGTCGCGAAGCCGACGCGGGCGCCGTACGTGTCGGTGACCCAGCCGAGGAGCGGGCCGCCTATGGGGGTGCCGCCGACGAAGACCATCATGTAGAGGCTCATCACGCGGCCCCTCATCTCCGGGTCCGCGGCCATCTGCACGCTCGTGTTGGCGCTGATGTTCGTCGTCAGCCCGATCATGCCGATCGGCAGGAGCAGCAGCGAGAACATCCAGACGGACGGCGAGAAGGCGATCACGATCTCCAGCAGGCCGAACGCCATCGCCGCCAGGATCAGCAGCCGGACCCGGCTGGAGCGCCGGCGGGCGGCGAGCAGGGCGCCGGCCAGGGAGCCGGCGGCCATCAGGATGTTGAAGAAGGCGTAGAGCCCGGCTCCGCCCGCGAAGACCTCGTGCGCGAAGGCCGTCAGCCAGATCGGGAAGTTGAAGCCGAACGTACCGATGAAGCCGACGAGGACGATCGGCCAGATCAGGTCGGGACGGCCGCGTACGTAGCGGAGCCCCTCTCTGAGCTGCCCCTTCGCACGCGGTACGCGGACGGACCGGTGCAGCTCGTGCGGGCGCATCAGCAGCAGCCCGATGAGCGGGGCCAGGAAGGAGAGGCCGTTCAGCATGAACGCCCAGCCACTGCCCACGGTGGTGATCAGCACACCGGCGACCGCCGGTCCTACCAGCCGGGCGGACTGGAAGTTGGCCGAGTTGAGGCTGACCGCGTTGCGCAGTTGGTCCGGGCCGACCATCTCGGAGACGAAGGACTGGCGGGTCGGGTTGTCGACGACCGTGACCATGCCGAGCAGGAACGCGAGCAGGTAGACATGCCAGACCTGGACGTGCCCGGAGAGCGTCAGCACGGCGAGGGAGACGCCGCACAGGCCCAGCGCCGCCTGGGTGAAGAGCAGGAGCTGACGCTTCGGGTAACGGTCGGCGATGACGCCGCCGTAGAGGCCGAAGAGCAGCATCGGCAGGAACTGGAGGGCCGTCGTGATGCCGACGGCGGCGGAGGAGCCGGTGAGGCTCAGGACCAGCCAGTCCTGGGTGACGCGGGACATCCACGTACCGATGTTGGAGACGACGGCGCCCGTCGCGAACAAGCGGTAGTTGCGGATCTTCAGCGAGGAGAAGGTCCCGCCGGGTGCCGGCTTGCTCTCGGCGCAGTCGCCGCGGCCGGTCGGGTCACCGGGATCAGCGGCTTCGGTACGGTCCGTCGAGTCCGTACGGCCGGTCGAGTGACCGGGGCCGTGACCGGGACCGGTCGGGCCGGCCGGGGGGATCGGTGCGGTGCGGCCGAGGGGGCCGGTGCCGTCGGTGGTGCCTATGGCGTCCGGGTCGTCCGCCTCGGCGATGGTGCCGTCGGGAAGGGCACCGTCAGGGGTGGTGCTTACACGCGTGGTGCTGTCGTGGGTGGATATCGGTGCGGGGGCGGAGTCTGCTCCGGATCCCGTACTCAATGGGGGTTCGCCTCCTTACGGCGCGCGGTCTACAAGTGGGCGAGCTTCTCCAGCACGGGAGCGGCAGCGCGCAGCTTCGCCCACTCGTCCTCGTCCAGGCCCTCGGCGAGGGTCGCCAGCCAGACATTGCGTTTGCGGCGGCTCTCTTCGAGCATCGCCTCGGCCCGCTCGGTCTGGCTGACCACCTTCTGCCGACGGTCGTCGGGGTGCGGCTCAAGCCTGACAAGACCCTTCGCCTCCAGCAACGCGACGATGCGGGTCATCGACGGCGGCTGCACGTGCTCCTTGCGGGCCAGCTCGCCCGGGGTGGCGGAGCCACAGCGCGCGAGCGTACCCAGCACCGACATCTCGGTCGGGGACAGCGACTCGTCCACACGTTGGTGCTTCAGTCGCCGGCCCAGCCGCATGACGGCGGAGCGGAGAGCGTTCACGGCGGCGTCGTTCTCATTCTCGTCACCGTGGGGCAGGTCAGGCATGTATTTAGCTTAACTCATTACCCAAGCTAAATACCACCGGAGCGCAGCACGACTCTCGGCCGGATCGGAGGCCGCTTCGAGCGCCGCTTCGAGCGCCGGACCGCACGCCGGATCGCGCCGGATCGCGCGCCGGATCCAGGGGGAGATCTCAGGGAAAGATCACTCGAACGAGTGAGACTGAGGCAGAAAGCGATCCGCCGGGCGCCGCGCGCCCCCGACTCTGGTGCGTATGGGATCGACAGTGCTCAGCCTGCGGATCGACGGTGAGCTGCTCGACCGGCTCCGCCACCATGCCGCCATACGCGGAATGAGCGTCCAGGACTATGTGACCCGGACGCTCATCCGTGACGACTTCGACGAACGCTTCAAGGCGGCCGTCGACGAGACGGAGCGGTTCTACGGCGTGCAGTAGCGGGCCGATGGAGCCGCAGGCCGGTGGAGCAGCGGGCCAGGTGGAACCGCGAGCCGGGGGAAGGGCCGGCGGGCGCCTCAGGTCAGGCCCAGCGCCGGCATCGCGTAGTAGAAGACGAAGACCGCCGAGACGACGTACAGCGCCGCCGGCACCTCACGGCCCCGCCCGGTCGCCAGGCGCAGCACGCTGAAGGTGATGAAGCCGATGCCGATGCCGTTGGTGATCGAGTACGTGAACGGCATCATCACCATGGCCAGGAAGGCCGGCACGGCGATCGTGAAGTCGCTCCAGTCGATGTCCCGTACGGAACCGGCCAGGATCAGGAAGCCCACCGCGATCAGCGCGGGGGTCGCCGCCTGGGAGGGGACCATCGTCGCCAGCGGTGTGAGGAACAGCGCCGCCGCGAAGAGCAGGCCCGTCACCACCGACGCCAGCCCGGTCCTGGCTCCCTCGCCGACGCCCGCCGTGGACTCCACGTAACAGGTGTTGGCCGAGGCCGAGCCCGCGCCGCCCGCGGCGACCGCGATGCCGTCGACGAAGAGGACCTTGTTCATCCCGGGGAGGTTGCCGTTCCTGTCCATCAGCTTGGCCTCGTCGCCGACGCCGAGGATCGTGCCCATCGCGTCGAAGAAGCACGAGAGCAGCACGGTGAAGACGAACAGCACCCCGGTGAGGATGCCGACCTTCTCGAAGCCGCCGAAGAGGCTGACGTGCCCGATCAGGCCGAAGTCCGGGCTCGCGACCGGGTTGCCCGGCCACTTCGGGGCCGTCAGACCCCAGTTCGGCACCTTGGCGATCGCGTTGATGATCATCGCGAGGACCGTCATCGTGACGATGGAGATCAGGATCGCGCCCGGCACCTTTCGGATGATCAGCGCGAGCGTGAGCAGCACGCCGAGGGCGAAGATGAGGACCGGCCAGCCGTCCAGATGTCCGTTGCCCCCGAGCTGGAGCGGCACGGTGGTCCGGGCGATGTCCGGGATGCGGGAGACGAACCCGGAGTCGACCAGCCCGATCAGCATGATGAACAGGCCGATACCGATCGCGATGCCCTTGCGCAGCCCGAGCGGTACGGCGCTCATCACGCGCTCGCGCAGACCGGTGGCGACGAGCAGCATCACCAGCAGACCCGCGAGGACGACCATGCCCATCGCGTCCGGCCAGCTCATCCGGGGGGCGAGTTGCAGGGCGACGACGGTGTTGACGCCGAGTCCCGCCGCGAGGGCGATCGGCACATTGCCGATGACGCCCATCAGCAGCGTGGAGAAGGCGGCGGTCAGCACCGTCGCGGTGACGAGCTGGCTGTTGTCGAGCTGGTGCCCGTACATGTCCTTCGCGCTGCCGAGGATGATCGGGTTCAGCACGATGATGTAGGCCATCGCGAAGAAGGTGGCGAGGCCGCCCCGCACCTCACGGCCGATCGTGGAGCCGCGCTCCGAGATCTTGAAGAAGCCGTCGAGCCCGCCGGAGGACTGCCCGGGGGTGGGCGGCTGGGCATCGGAACCGACCGGAGCGGTGGCCGAGGAAGGCATGCGGAACCTCAGACGTCAGACGAGGGGAGGGGGAGGAAAGGTGGGGCGGGGCTGCGGCGAAACTTGATCAGACTGATGTGTTCATGCGGTTTCCATTGGATGTTCAAACGAACAAAACCAGACACCCACAAACCGTTTCAGTATGAACAGATCACGGAAAGATCGCTATCTCCGCGCGTAGACCCATGAGCCGCCTGCCCTCCGTCCCTCCACCCACCCCCACTTACACTGATCCCATGACCGGTCCCACGCCCCAGCACGCCGCGCCCGAGCCTCTGGAGGGGCCGGTCGTCGGCACCGTCACGGGCGGCACGATCATCTGGTTCGCCCTCTTCCTCCTCCAGCTCCCGTTCTACGGCTGGTACAGCGACCACGGGCACGCCTGGTGGATCTGGACCTGCCTCGCCGGCGCCGGGCTCGGACTCATCGGGATCTGGTACGTACGGGGCCGCGACGCGGCGCTCAAGCGAGCGGCTTCGGCGGCGGAAGCGGAAGCGACCTCGGCAGGGACCGAAGCCGGCCCCCGGGCCGCCGCGCGGAAGGAAGAAGAGGACGACGGGCCGGACGCGTCCGGCCCCGGCAGGGCGTGACCCCTACTTTCTCCTCCCGGCCGTACTGCCCAGGGACGATTCCTCACCCGAACCGTCGTCCGGGGGTCTGATCTTCGCTCCGGCCGGCGGGTGGAGGGGCCCTCCCCGCCGTACCGTCGGAACATGACGCAGCGGGCGAAGATCAACACCGGCGGCACGGAACCACACGGCTCCGGGCCGCACGGCGTGGCGTGGCGCGGCGCGGAGCCACCGGGCGCGGGACCGCACCACCCGGAACAGCACGGCCCGGCCCCCGCCACCCCCGCCATCGACGCGGGCGCCGAGCTGGACCCCGTACACCCCATGACGCCTCCCCCGCCCGTCGGTCGGCACACCGGGCTGACCACCGCCGAGGTGGCGGAGCGTGTGGCGCGCGGGGAGGTCAACGACGTCCCCGTGCGCAGCAGCCGGTCCACCTCCGAGATCGTCCGGGCGAACGTCTTCACCCGCTTCAACGCGATCATCGGCGTGCTCTGGGTGATCATGTTCTTCGTCGCACCGATCCAGGACACCCTGTTCGGCTTCGTCATCATCGCCAACACCGGCATCGGCATCATCCAGGAGCTGCGCGCCAAGAAGACCCTCGACGGTCTCGCGGTCATCGGTGAGGCGAGGCCGACCGTACGGCGGGACGGGGTCGCGGCGGAGATCTCCACCTCCGGCATCGTCCTCGGGGACCTCATCGAGCTGGGCCCCGGCGACAAGGTCGTGGTCGACGGTGTGGTGGCCGAGGCCGAGAGCCTCGAAATCGACGAGTCGCTGCTCACCGGCGAGGCGGATCCGGTGCTGAAACGTCCCGGCGACCCCGTGATGTCCGGCAGCTTCGTGGTCGTCGGCGGGGGCGCGTTCCACGCCACGAAGGTCGGGCGCGACGCCTACGCCGCGCAGCTCGCCGAGGAGGCGTCCCGCTTCACCCTGGTCGACTCCGAGCTGCGCAACGGCATCAGCACGATCCTCAAGTACGTGACCTGGATGATGATCCCGACGGCGATCGGGCTCATCCTCAGCCAGCTCGTCGTCAAGCAGAACGACTTCAAGAACTCCATCGCCAGGACCGTCGGCGGGATCGTCCCGATGATCCCCGAGGGCCTGGTGCTGCTGACCTCCGTCGCCTTCGCGATCGGGGTCATCCGGCTCGGCCGGCTCAAGGTCCTCGTCCAGGAGCTGCCCGCCATCGAGGGGCTCGCGCGCGTCGACGTCGTCTGCCTCGACAAGACGGGCACGCTCACCGAGGGCGGGATGGACGTCAGCGAGCTGCGCCCGCTCGGGGGCGCGGACGCGTCGTACGTACGGAAGGTGCTCGGCGCGATCGGGGAGTCCGATCCGCGCCCCAACGCCAGCCTCCAGGCGATCATCGACGCGTACCGGGGCGAGCGCGGGCGATGGCCGGTGACGGCGGCGCTGCCCTTCTCGTCCGTACGGAAGTACAGCGGCGCCGCGTTCGAGGAGAACGGCGCGGGGCCCGACGGCGGCGGTGCCGCAAAGGGCGACGGCGACGGCGTCTCGCGCTGGCTGCTCGGCGCGCCCGATGTGCTGCTGCCCGCGGACGATCCGGCGCTCGCCGAGGTCGACCACCTCAACCGCCAAGGCATGCGCGTCCTGCTGCTCGCCCGCGTCGGTACCGGCGGAAGCGGTACGCGTGCCGGCGGTACGGGAGACAGCGGTACGCGTGCCGACGGTGCGGGCGACGGCGGTACGGGCAAGGTGACCGCGGGCGACGTGAGTGCGGCGGGCCCCGCCCTCGACTCCCCCGAAGCCGCGTCCGCCGCCGTGGCGACCGCCCTCGTCGTCCTGGAGCAGCGGCTGCGGCCCGACGCCGCCGAGACCCTCACGTACTTCGCGGAGCAGGACGTGGCCGCCAAGGTCATCTCCGGTGACAACGCGGTCTCCGTCGGCGCGGTGGCCGGCAAGCTCGGCCTGTCGGGCGCGGAGCAGACCGTCGACGCCCGGCACCTCCCCGCCGAACGGGAGGGGATGGCCGACGCGATCGACACGGGGGCGGTCTTCGGCCGGGTCACCCCGCAGCAGAAACGCGACATGGTCGGCGCCCTCCAGTCACGCGGCCACACGGTCGCGATGACGGGGGACGGCGTCAACGACGTCCTGGCGCTGAAGGACGCGGACATCGGCGTCTCGATGGGCTCGGGCTCGGAGGCGACGCGGGCCGTCGCCCAGATCGTGCTGCTGAACAACAGCTTCGCGACGCTGCCTTCGGTGGTGGCGGAGGGCCGCCGGGTCATCGGCAACATCACGCGGGTGGCGACGCTCTTCCTCACGAAGACCGTCTACTCGGTGCTGCTGGCGATCCTCGTGGCGTGCTTCCAGGTCGAGTACCCCTTCCTGCCGCGCCATCTCACCCTGCTCTCGACGCTGACGATCGGCATCCCGGCGTTCTTCCTGGCGCTGGCCCCCAACAGGGAGCGCGCGCGGCCCCACTTCGTACGGCGGGTGATGCGGTACGCGGTGCCCTCTGGCATCATCGCGGCGGTCGCCACGTTCGCCACGTATCTGCTGGCCAGGCACGCCTACACCGGCTCCGACTCGCTCGGCGCGGAGACCAGCGCGGCCACGCTCACGCTGTTCCTGGTGTCGATGTGGGTGCTGGCGATCGTCGCGCGCCCGTACACGTGGTGGCGGATCTGCCTCGTGGTGTCGATGGGGGCGGCGTTCCTGGTGGTGCTGGCCGTACCGGCGCTTCAGCACTTCTTCGCGCTGAAGCTGGTGGGGACGACGGTGCCGTGGGCCGCGGTGGGGATCGCCGTGGCGGCGTCGGTGGTGCTGGAGCTGTGCTGGCGGTGGGTGGGGCGCAGGTTCCCCGCCTCGTAGCGGTGTCAGCGCGAGACGGCCAGCGTGAACGAGTGGCCGGCCGGGTCCGAGTAGATCCGGGTGTCCAGCGGTCCGCCGTTGTCCTTGGTGTCGAGGGGCCGGGCGCCGAGGGCGATCGCCTCGCGCTCCGCCTCGTCGATCTCCCCCTGGGACACCGTGATCCGCAGGTGCGCCTGCTGGGAACTCTCGGGACGCGGCCAGCTCGCCGGTGCGTAGCCGTGGTCCCGCCGCATCGCGAGATGGACCCCGCCGTGGCCGACGACCTCGACGAGGTCCGGATCCGCGCCGACGCGGGTCTCGGCGCCGAGGAAGGACGCGTAGAACCCGGCCAGTTCGGCGGGTTCGGCACAGTCAAGGATGAGAACGCTCTTCTTCGCGACAGTCATGCACCGCGCTTACCCCCGGCCGTCGCACACACGCGTGGTGCCGCTCCCGTGGCAGGGGTACACGGCCGGGACGGCGTGCACGCCGGGCATGGCCGGTGTGCACGCCGGGGCGCGCCGCGGCGGGGGCTTCCCGCCGCCGCCCGCTACTTCACGGCGACGTAGTCACCGGTGGCGTTGACCGCGGGGGTCGAGGCCGTACCGGCGAAGCTCCAGCGCCAGTAGCCGGAGACCGTCGTCTTGGTCGTCGTGGTCTTCAGCGTGCCGGTGCTGGAGGTCTTGACCGTCTTGACGTCGGTGTAGGTGCTGCTGTCCTTCTTGCGGAACTGGAGCTTCACCGTCTGCGTGGCGTAGCCCTTGTAGGTGGCGGTCTCCCAGTTGGCGCGCGACAGCTTGCCGGTGACCGTGAGGGTCTTGCCCTTCTTCACGGGCTCCGGGGAGGCGTCGACGGTCAGCTTGGAGAGCCGCTGGAAGCGGATCTTGCCGTACTTGTCGTTCTGGGTGACCGTCTCGTTCTTGGCCTGCACGGCGGCGCCGACGTTCCAGTAGGTGGCGTCCGTGTTGATCAGCAGGCCGGGGTCGACCGTGACGGTGAGCGTGCAGGTCGAGGTGGTGGCGTTGGCGGCCTTGCACGTGGCCTTGTCCTCGTTCTGACCGAAGCCGAAGGCGTCGTCGTCGTTGAGGTCCTTGCCGATCCAGAGGAGCGTGCCGGCGTCGGCGATGCCCGAGGCGTGGGTCGCGGTGATCGCGACGGTGACCTTCTTGGTGGCGGTGGTGCCGACGACGATCGGCTTGCCGCCGTTCACCACCGTCTTGGTGATGACCGGAGCGGCGGCGGCCTTCGCCGTGGCGGTGAGGCCCTTGGCCTTCGGCGCGACGGCGGCGCCGTGCTGGACCGAGAAGCCGTAGTCCGGGGCGGACGGGCGGTCATGGCCGGCACCGGGCTGCGCGGCCTGGGAGGCCGGTACGGCGAGAGCGGACAGGGCCAGGGCGCCGGAGACAGCGGCAACAGTGGCGCGAATACGCATGCGTTCCCCAAGTGGAGAAGGGGCCCCGCGGTGCGTCGTTCGTACGGCGGGGCCCGTCTGGTCTGTTGAGCCTGGTGACTCGACAGACCAGACGGGATACGCATGTGAATAGTTGTACGGAATCATGACCTTTTTGCGAAGGCGCCGAAAAATCAGCCGATGCCGAAGCACCGGCACCGACTCCGGGGGCCCCGCCGGCCGGTCGGTCAGTCGCCCCGCCGGTCAGTCGAACCAGCGGTCAGTCGAACCAGCGGTCCCTGGCCAGTTCCTCCGTCCGCGACAGGTCCTCCAGCAGCGCCGCCACCTCGAAGCGCCGCGGCCACTGCCCCGCCGCCCACGCGAGCCCCGCCGCCACGCCCTCCAGCGTCGCCGCGTGCAGCACCCCGTCCGGGGTGCTGCGCCAGTCCAGTTCGACGCCGCCCGCGACCAGTTCCCCGTGCTCCCTGTACGTGGCGGGCGTGGCCGGGCCCAGCAGGGCGCGGACCGCGTCGGGCACCTCGTGCTCCTCGCCGCCGGCCGCCGCCTCCCCCGTCACGTCCGCGACGACCGTCTCGCCGAGCCGCCGCACCTGGAGCAGTTCCGCCAGCTCCGCGCTGCGGGCCGGCGCGACCGGCAGCAGCGGCAGCCCGCCCGCCAGCGGCAGCAGGTCGGGGGCGTCCGCGATCACCGCGTCCGCCGCGTCGACCACCCGCACCTCGCCGTCGACCACCGCGCGCAGCTCGTCCGGCAGGGTGACGTGGTCCGGGTCGAGGTCGGCCAAGGCGGTGTAGAGGGCGTGCAGTTGTCCGGCGGTGACCTCCCGCTCCGGGTCCGCGAGCCGGCCCAGCAGTTCGGCCGCGCCGCCGGGCTCGTCCAGCAGCGCGGCGACGGAGGTCCGTACGCCGAGGGCGCGCAGCACCTGCGTGTCGTCGAAGCCGGTGGCGTCCACCGCGTCGTACAACCCGGCGAGCAGCGGGTCCCCGGCCGCGGAGCGCAGTCCCGCGGGGCGCCGTCCGTCGAGCACGGGGTGGTCGCGCAGCCACCACGCCGTGTACGACCGCACGCTCTCCGTCGTCCCGTCGGGCAGCAGGACCCGTACGGGCTGGACGAGCGCGTCGCGCAGCGGCGGCCGGGCGAGCAGCGTCAGCACCCGGGGCCACGCCTCGTCGTCCACCAGGTCGAGGTCGCGTACGGCGACGATCTCGGTGGCGACCGGTGGTACGGCTGTGTCGGGCAGCCGGTCCAGGACGTCCTCGCACCAGACGTCGACGGCGTCGAGCAGTCCCGCGTCGTCGGGTTCGGCGAAGTCGCCGTCCCTGGGCTCCAGTTCGTCGGGGTCGAGGACGACGTCCGTGGCGCGTACGAGGGCGAAGTCGGCGAGGACGCCACAGGCGGCGAGGGGCTGTTCGCCCCAGCGTTCGGCCAGCTCGGCGTCACAGTAGGCGAGTTCGCCGTCGCGCAGTACGGCGGCGAACGGGCTTCCCGGCAGGACGAGTTCACCGGCCGGTGCCAGTTCGCCGTCCTCGTCGGTCAGCGCGAGCGCGCCGAGCCACGGTTCGTCGCCCGCCTCAAGTCCGGCGTCCCGTACGAGTGTCAGCACCAGCTCGGCCAGTTCCTCGGCGTCCGGAGTGGTGTCGTCCTCGTCCCACACGTCGCCCGCGTCGAGCGAAGCGGCGACCGCCGCCCGTACCTGCGGGGTCGTCAGAACGGCCCGTGGTGTGGCCGGGAGCGCGCCCAGCTTCTCCAGCAGCGGGTGGGCGGCCTCCGGGTGGGCGACCTTCAGCCCGAGCCGCGCGAGGTCGGCGGACCCGGCCCCCTCGGCTCCCTCCTCGCCGGGCAGCGGGAGCAGCACCTGGCGCGGCCCGATCGTCGTACGGCCGTCCGCGAGCGGCACCGGCAGCCCGGAGAGCCGGTCGGCGTCCACGCCCGCGAGGGATTCGTACAGCCGGTACCACCAGGCGGGCGGCCGTTCGACGCCCGCGATGCGCTCGATGGCGTCGCCGAGGGGCAGCCGGCCGACCCCGAGCGTACGCAGCTCCGGGCGCCGTTCGAGCCCGGCGGGCAGCAGCGTGGGCAGCACCTCGGCCAGCACCCGCACGGTGTCGGCGCCCGCGCCCTCCACGACCTCCGCCTCGAAGGGCCGCAGCGCGGGCGTGCCCTCCTCGTGGTCGTCCTCCGGGGCCACCGGGACGACCGGGGCCGCCGGGGTCGCCGGGGTGAGGAAGGCGACGCGCGGCAGCCGCTCCAGGATCGCGGCGCGCAGGCTGCCGTCCAGCTCGCCCTTGCCGAGCGGGCCGGGCACGAGGTCGAGGAGGCCGGTGGAGTTGGGCTCCCAGGCGGCGAGCAGTTCGGCGTACGCGTCGGCGGCCCGCTCGACGAGGAAGTCGGTGAGCGGGCCCGGCGCGGGGTGGCGCCGTGTGGTGTCCAGCGGCAGCGTGGCGATCAGCAGCGCGGGCACACCGAGGGGTTCGTCGGTGGGGGTCGGGGCGTGCACGACCGGCGCGGTACGGGGCCGGGCCGGGGCGCCCGCCTCGTCCACGGGAACGGCCCAGGTCACGGCCCAGTGCGGGCGCAGCCGCTCCTCCACGGGACGCCCTTCGAGGAGGGCGGCCCCGGTGGCGCCGTGCCGGCTGACGACACGCCAGCGACGCACCGCACCGCCGCCGGCGCCGCCCGCGCTGTCGTCCACGACGACGTACGACGCGTCCTGCGTGCGCCGCAACACCCGCTCCCCGTCAGGGGTTTCGACGACGACCTCGGCGAGCCCCGCGAGGGTCAGCAGCAGCGCGTCGTCGACCCCGGCGAGCAGCCGCTCCACGAGGGCGGTCGCGGCGGCGTCGCGCAGCGGCAGGATGACGACGGTGTCGTACCCGTCGGGGGCGGTGCCCTCTGCGGGCAGCGGCAGCCGCAGCAGCGGTACGTGGCCGTCGCGGCGCCGCAGTTCGTCCCCGAGGCCGGGGCTGGCCTGCGCGGTCACCCCGGCCAGCTCGCGGGCCTCGGCGAGGGACCAGCGGACGCCGCCGTGCCGGCCGATGACGGCGGGCTCGTCGCTGACGGCGAGCACGGCGGCGAAGCCGACACCGAACCGTCCCACGGCGCTCTCGTGCCCCTCGCGCTTGGCGGAGGCGCGCAGGGTGGACAGCGACTCGACACCGGTCGCGTCGAGCGGCGCGCCGGTGTTGGCGGCCACCAGCACGGCGGGCCCGTCGGCGGTCGCGGGCCGCAGGGTCAGCCGCAGCCGGCCCTCGACCCCGGCGCGCGCGGCGGCGTCGGCGGCGTTCTGGGCCAGCTCGACGACGAGCCGGTCCCGGTAGCCGCCGAGGGCCAGGTCCTCCTCGGCGTTGGCGTCCTCACGGAACCGCGCGGGGCCGGCCCCCCACGCGTCCAGCACTCCACGCCGCAGCCGCGCCGTCCCGAACGGGTCGGCCCCCTCGGTCGTCCTGACGCTCACGCTGTGACTCCGCTCTGTTCTGGTCCCGTACGGCGCTCTGTCCGTCTCCGCGTACGGGCCCGAACGTACCGCGCGGCGCGGACCGGTGGGGGTGCGGGGCGCGTCCAGGCCCCCCGTCCGGGGCGGGGCGAACCGGCCGCACCCGGCGTCCGCCCCGTGGCCGCCGTGGGCGCCGTGGCCCCCGGGGGCACACGCCCCGTCCGCTCGCCCCGTCCGCTCGTCGCGTCCGCTCCTTCTCGTGCGCTCGTCCTCGTCCGCTCGACGCGTTATCCGTGCCGGCCGGGCTGGTAGTCGCCGGCGGGCTGCTGGGTCATGACGTTCAGGCGGTTGAAGGCGTTGATGAGGGCGATGTCCCACACCAGGGCGGAGAGCTGCTCCTCGTCGTAGTGCTTGGCGGCGTTCGCCCACACCTCGTCGCTGACGCCACCGGCCGCGTCGGCGATACGGGTGCCCTCCTCCGCCAGCGCCAGGGCGGCGCGCTCGGCCTCGGTGAAGACCGTGGCCTCCCGCCAGGCCGCGACCAGGTGGAGGCGTACCGGGGTCTCCCCGGCGTGCGCGGCCTCCTTGGTGTGCATGTCGATGCAGCCCGCGCAGCCGTTGATCTGGCTGGCGCGGAGCCTCACCAGCTCCTTCGTCGCGTTCGGCAGCTCCGATTCCCCGAGCGCCCTGTTCGCCGCGACCAGGTGCTTGAGGGCCTTGACCGAGGTCGGGAAGGAGAGGGGGTTCAGTCGGGCGTTCATGATGCGCTCCTTAGCCGTTGTGCGCCGTTGCCGTGCTGACAACCCCTTGGACGGGACAGCCCCGCGAGATGTGACATCGACGGATGACCGGCGGATGTGACGGGCATCTCATCACTCGTTGTGGTGTATCCGCCGAAGCCGCTAACGTCGGGCGCCGCTGAGTCTGTTCGTACGGGTGGAGGGGAGCGCCGACGTGCCGGGGAGCGACGAGAAGGAGGTCCTGGACCGAATACGGCGGGGCCTCGTCCACACCGAGTCCGAGGCGGCGTTCCAGGCGCCGCTGCGACGGACCGACCTGATCTTCGAGTACAACCACACCCCGCCGGGCGACACCGACACGCGCAGAGCGCTCCTCGGCTCGGTCGGGAGCGCACCATCCTGAACGCGCCGTTCAGCGCCGGCTTCGGCAGCAACGTCCACATCGGCGACGACTTCTTCGGGAACGTCAACCTCGCCTTCGTCGACGACGTGGAGATCCGTATCGGGGACGGCGTCATGATCGCCCCCAATGTGACGCTCACGACGACGGGACACCCGGTCCACCCGGCGCGCCGTGCCGACTTCGGGCGGTTCTCGGAGCCGATCGTCATCGAGGACAAGGTGTGGATCGGGAGCAACGCCGTCGTCCTGCCGGGCGTCCGTATCGGTTACGGATCGGTCATCGGCGCCGGCAGCGTCGTCAGCAGGGACGTCCCGCCCATGGTCGTCGCGGTCGGGACGCCCTGCCGCACGCTCCGCGCCATCACGGACGCCGACCTGACCACGCGCACGGCCGCCGACGGCCCTCCGCCGTATGTACGTGTCGACGGCGTCCCGGGTGGGGGGTGTGTGCCAGGAGTCCCGCGAGGCGGGCCTTTGGGTACGCGGGGCCGGAGGACACCGGGGATTCCGGTCCCCGGACGCGACCACCGCACCCCGAACCACCAGCCGGTCATCGGCGCCGGCGTACGGCACGAGCTCGGGCTCGGGCTCGGGCTCGGAGGCGGCCCGCAGCCCGGCCCCGACACCCCCGGCCCCGGCACCTCCGGCCCCGAACCCCGCGTACGGGGCGCCCGGTTGGCCGCCGGACGGCCCGTTCACCGGGCCACCTCGGCCCACACGGCCTTCCCGAACGGCCGATCGGCCACACCCCAGCACTCCGCCAGCGCCTCGACGATCAACAGGCCCCGGCCCCGGTCACGCTCCTGCGACGCCACCCGGAACCGGGGCCGCCGCCGCACCGGATCCCGCACCTCCACCCGCACCCGCGTATCCGTGACGGCCAGCACGACCAGTACCGAGTCGCCGGGCTCGGTCCCGTACCGCACGGCATTCGTCACCAACTCCGAGACGATCAGTCGGACATCGTCCACCTGCTCGTCACGGAGGCCGGGTGCCTCTTGGGTCAGTACGTCGCGGACGAAGTCCCGGGCGGCCGAGACGACTTCCGGGGCGCTGGGGAACATGGCCTGCACGGGGATCCCGGGTAATGGCCGGCAGCGGCAGGCGCTTAACGCACCTGGCGGGACGCAGGCCGGGTGAGGCTCCCCTGCCGGAGGATTCGGTGAGTTGCCGTATCGCGCGTTGTTCGTCATGGCGATGACTCCCCGTGACCGATCGGTTCCTGTGGACAGAGAACACGGGAATGCCGGGTGGAGGTACCGTCTCAAGGGGTGTCGAAGAGTGTCGCTTCCACTACTCCCCGTCGTAGAAAGTTGGTGAGCATGAGGACGCCGAACGACAAGTTCGCACAGTGGCTCGATCGCTCCATGATGAGCCGCGGAGAGTTAGCCAGACGCGTCAAATCCAAGGCGTTCGCTTGACAGCAGCCCCATATCTCGCCGGATACGACCCGTGTCAGGTGCTGGCTCCAAGGCGAAATGCCCCGGACGCCGATCCCGGACATCCTCGCCGCGGTCTTCTCCGATCACTTCGGATTCCGCGTCACGACCTACGATCTCGGGCTCGGTGACGGCAGTTCCACGGACGCGGCACTCATGTACAACTCCTCGTTCACGGCTACCGTGGAAGTCGTCGCAGACCTGGGGAGAGCTGACGTGGACCGACGCAAGTTCCTTTCCGCCGCACCCTTCACCGCCGTCGCGGGAGTGGGCCCCTCGCGAGACTGGCTGATGAACACCCTCGACCAGCAGCCGCAGCCGGGTCCCCGCGTACGACTCGAAGACGTCTCCGCCGTGCGGAACATGTTCGCCACCTTCCAGCGCATGGACGTACTCCAGGGCGGCGGTTCGGGCCGCCTCGTGCTGGCCGAGTACATGACGCAGCACGTCTATCCGCTCCTGCGCCGTACCCACGCCGACGACGTACACCGTGCCCTGTGCGAAGCGGCGGCCGAACAGACCTATCTCCTGGGGTGGATGGCCTACGACAACGGCGAACACGGCACGGCACAGCGCTACTTGATCCAGTCGCTCCGCCTCGCCGAGGAGTCGGGGAATCCGGGGCTCGGCGCGCATGTCCTCGCCGGAATGGCCGATCAGGCGACGCTGCTCGGTGATCCCACCGAAGGCCGCCGACTGGCCCAGGCCGGGCGCCACGGACTCTCCCGGACGGACTCTCCGGCCTGCCTGGCGGACCTGTGGTGCCTGGAGGCGCGGGCCCTCGCCGTCCTCGGGGACAAGACGGCGGCAGCACACGCGGTGACGGAGTCGGAAAAGGCGTTCGAGCGGGCACGGCCGCAAGCCGAACAGGAGTGGGCCGCCTTCATCGACCCGGCGTATCTCCACGGCGAACACGCGAACACCTTCCGGGACCTGGGCGATTCCGGGGCGGCGGAGGAACACGCGCGCCGGTCCATCGACCACGCCAAGAAGCAGAAGCGCGCCAGGCGGGGCGCGATGTCGCACGCCGCGCTCGCCGTCGCGCATCTCCAGCGCAGCGACCTCGAATCGGCCTATTCGGCCGGCGTACGAACGTTGACGCTCTCACGCCAGGTGAAATCCTCGCGCTGCGTGGAGGCAGTGCAGGACCTCCAGCGGCGCATGCGGCCGTTCGGCAACCACCGGCTCATCGCGGACTTCAACGAGCGGGCCCGCGAACTGGTCACCGCCGCATGAGCGATGACCGGCACGCCAAGGGTTCCATGAGCTACCTGATGGAGATGGGCGCCCTGAAGCGCTCGAAACGGTCCGGCTGGTGGATCGTGGGAGTGAAGGATCCGGAGACGATCGCCGAGTACCCGCGCGAAACTCAAGACCGCCTCCGCCATCGAACTCGCCGACGCCGCCCAGGACATGTCCTCCGCCGACTGGCAGCGCACCTACCTGCGTCAGCCGTAGGCATCGCCATGGCCATCGCGCCCGGTTCGTCACAGATCTCCGCGTCTGCCGAAGGAACCCTTCATGCCCCGTCGGCGCACCGGCCGCCGCCCTCCCGCCGGAAGGCGCCGTCCTGCACCCGTAGCACCATCCTGCGGGCATTTCGGCACACCCGCACAAACCGCCTACGCACCGCACCTCGGGTAGGCGGCAGCGTCGGGATCGATTGACTTTCGATAGATAGCTATCGACAATCGATGCATGAATCACTTCTTCATCGGCGCGCTCCGGGTCGGTATCGCCGCAGCGATCCTTTTCAGTCTCTTCGGCCAGGTCGTGGTCATCCCGACGACGGCGGCCGACGAGGTCGACCGCTTCCCCTCTTACGAGCCGTTCGCCGTGCCCTACGTGACGGTGGCCGTCGTCGGCATCGTCTGCGTCCAAGTCGCGCTCGTCGCCACGTGGATGCTGCTCGACATGGTCAGCCGCGACGCGATCTTCACGCCGCGGGCCTTCCGGTGGGTCGACGTCATCATCGGGGCCTCGGTCGTGGCGACGCTGCTGGCGCTCGGGGTCACCGGGCATCTGGCCGTGGCCGGCATCCCCTCGCCCGGCGACGGCATGGAGCTCATCGGCGCCCTCGGGGCGGCGACCGCGTGTGTGGGCGCGGGGGCGGGGTTCGCGATGCTCGTCGTCATCATGCGTGGCCTTCTGCACAAGGCGACGGATCTGCAGACCGAGATCGCCGAGGTCGTCTGATGGCGATCGTCATCGACCTCGACGTCCAGCTCGCCAAACGCAACCTGTCGGTCGGCGAGTTCGCCGCCGCCGTCGGCATCACGCCCGCCAACGTCGCCGTACTGAAGAACGGCCGCGCGAAGGCGGTCCGGTTCACGACGCTCGACTCGATCTGCCGCACACTCGGCTGCCAGCCCGGCGACGTGCTGCGCTGGGTGCCCGACGAGGAGCCGGCCGGCCATTGACCCGCCCGGACTCGCTCGGACTGCCGGGCGATGGCCGTCCGGTCGCGACCGGTCCTCGTCTTGACACGCCGTCACTTTGCCCAACGCACAGCCGGCTGACAGTTGATCTCCTTACGGTGCCGTGTTCATGACAGACAACAGCGATCCCCTCATCCGGCGCCGCACCGTACTGCTCGGGACCGGCGCCACGGCCGCCGCGCTCACCGTCGGCGCCGCCGGCACCCACAAGCCGGCGACGGCGGGGCACGAGACCGGCCGCACGGCCCCCGTCGCCGCCACGGCCGTCTGCACGCTCACCAAGGAGCTGACCGAAGGCCCGTACTACCTCGACCGCGCGCTCGTCCGCGCCGACCTCACCGAGGGCAAGCCGGGCATCGCGCTCAAGCTGGCGCTCACCGTCGTGGACGACGGCACCTGCGCGCCGCTGAACCGGGCGCTCGTGGAGCTGTGGCACAGCGACGCGCTCGGCGAGTACTCCGGCTTCGTCGGCAACAACGGGCACCAGGAACCCGACAACGGCACCTTCCTGCGGGGTGGCGTACTGACCGGCAGCGACGGCATCGCCCGCATCACGACGATCTACCCCGGCTGGTACCGCGGCCGGTGCATCCACATCCACGTCAAGGTGCACACGAACGTCACGCTGACCTCGGACGGCTCGTTCAGCGGCGGGCAGGAGCTGCACACCGGTCAGCTCTTCGTGGACGAGGCGCTCACCACGGTCGTCGCCCGTGTCTCCCCGTACTCGACCAACACCGTGCCCCGCACCACGCTCGCGCAGGACGGCATCTACGGCAACGGAGGCGCCGCCGCGGGCCTCATGACGGTGACCGGCTCCACCACCGCCGGGTACACCGGCAGCCTGACCCTCGGCATCGACCAGGGCTGACACCCCACCATCAGGGCGTCGGCGCCCCACCGGACGCCGACGCCCGCCCCGACCGCAGGCGCCCCGGCCCGGACGGCCCGGCGTCAGCCCTCTCGTCGCGGTGACGCTGCGCCGTATGTACGTGCCGACGGCGTCCCGGGTGGGAGGTGTGTGCCAGGAGTCCCGCAGGGCGGGCCTCTGGGTACGCAGGGCCGGAGGACACGGGGGGACGCCGGCCCCCGAACGCGACCACCGCTCCCCGGACCACCGGCCGGCCACGGTCGGGTCTCGGTTCGGGGTGTCCGGGGTACGGAGGGGGAGGTTCCGTACGAATGTACGGGCATGGTCTTCGCCCCTGGTTCCCGCGCGCCCCTTCCGCCGGAGACGCGCGGCGGCGTCGGCCTGGGCGGAGGCTGCGCGGCCGTGCTCGTGCTGGTGCTGGAGGTCCTCGTCGCCCTGGTGATGGGCGTGTTCCTGCTGGCACGCGGGTGGGCGCGGCCGGTGGCGGGCGACGGGCCTGCCGGGACCGTCGTCGAGGCGCCGCCGATGGACTGGACACCCACGGTCTGGTGCGCGGTGTTCACGCTGGCCGCGCTGATCGTAGCCGTGGCCTTTCTGCTGAGCGGGCACCCTTACGCGGGCGGCGTCCAGTTGTGCGTCGCCGCGTGCGCGCTTCTCGTCACGCTCGGCGTCTTCACCGACGCGGACCACCGCGCCCATCCGGCGCCGCTGCCGCCCTGCCCGACCCGCGCCGGGGTGCTGTGCGCACCACGGGTGGGCGACGCGCGGGACCCCGGCCGCTCGGGGCACCAGTGCCGGAGCGGCGGGGACAGCCATGAGTGCGCGGACAGCGGGGGATGAGCCCGAGAGGGAACCGGCCTGGGCCGGCCGCACCGCGCACCCTTACGCCTACGAGTGCCCCAGGTCCTCCGTGTCGCCGTCCGCCACCGCGCCCGTCAGGACCGAGCCGCTGTCCCTCGCCGGGCGGAGCGGGAAGGCGTCCGTACCCACCGAGTCCAGGACCGGGGGCGCCGGGCGCAGGGGCTTGGGCATGACCGCCGCCTCCGAGTGACCGCCGCAGCCGTACGCCAGGGAGACGACGCGGCCGTCCGCCGGGGAGAACTCGTTCGCGCAGACGCCGAACGCCTGGCGCAGCGAGCCCGCCAGGGGCAGCAGGAAGCCGCAGGAGACGCAGGGGGCGGGTGCCGCCTGGGCCATGGGGGTCTTCGCGCCGAAGGACTCGTCCCAGCGGTCGGCGGCCACGTGCAGCCCGTAGCGGGAGAGGACCCGCGCCCGGCGCATGCCGAGTTCCTCCGCGACCGCCGCGATCGTGCCGCGCGCGGGCACGGCCGGTACGGTGCCGGCCTCGGGCTCCGCCAGGTCGGCGGCCTCGGCGGCGACATCGGCCGCGTCCTCCGCCTCGACCAGGTCCGCGAGGTTCCGTGGGGTCACCTCCGGTACGACGGAGTTCGGCGGGGGCGTGTCCTCGCCCGAGTAGCCGGGCTCCAGGCGCAGGTCCTCCGCCTCGGTCGGCAGCAGATCGCCGGGGCCCATGTCGCCGGGGCGCAGCCGCTCGCTCCAGGGCACCCATTCGGGGGCCAGCAGGGAGTCCGAGCCGGGCAGCAGCACCGTTTCGTCCAGCGTGACGTTCTTCGCGCGGGAGGCGCGTGCGACCGTCACCGCCCAGCGCCAGCCCCGGTAGCCGGGCTCCTTGCACTCGAAGAAGTGGGTGACGACCCTGTCCCCGTCAGCCACCACCGAGACATGCGCCCCGACCACACCGGGTGCGGCGGCCTCCTCGGCAGCCGACCGGGCGAGGTCTACCGCCTCGGCGCACAGACGGTCAGGGATTCGGCTTCGCGTCGTCGCAGCACTCACAGGTCTCGCTTCTCTCCTACGCCGTCTCACGGGTGCGCCGGCCGAATCGCGATGTACGAGCCGAGGGCGGAGCGGACCAGAGGGCCGCATCGACGTCCACGCCCGATCTCTCCTCGGGCACGCCTACTGTCATCCATTCTGCGGGATGACAAAGAGGCGCGCGGCCGAGAACAACCGCCGGTGGCGCGCTACGCACGCTACCCTCTCCGCAGCCCGCCGCCCACCTGCGCGTCGTCTTTCCCGCACTTCGGGCCACTCCGCAACCAGGCCGTAACCGGGCGGACCCCCACGGTGAACTGCGAAGGCGCCCTCAGGACCGGCCCGGGCGAGTTGGCCGGCCCCGTACGGTACGGGCGCGGCGCGACCGGGGACGGGGCCGGGACGCGGACGTGTCCCCCACCCCTTCGCAGACCCCGCCCCTTCGCAGACTCCGCCTCTTCGGATCCCCCGCCCCTCCGGACCCCCCTTCTCTTCGCAGCCACCGTCCCTTCGGATCCCCCGTCTCTTCGGAGCCACCGCCCCTTCGCAGCCCCCGCCCCGTCCGTACATCCGTCCCCCAACCGGGTGGACCCGCGCCGGGTGTGCGCGTACGCGGCTCCGACCGGGGCAGGCGCGCCGGGGTGAACATCCTCCCGCCCTCCGGCGACCCGCACGGGCTCCTCCGTCATGGGACCGCCACGGCCCCGTCATCCGCCGGATCGGTTCACGCCAGAGGCCCTTGGGGCACTATGACGGGGTGGCAGCCGTAAGGTCGTCCGACGCGTACGCGTCCGGCGGCCCGCTCCGGAGGACCGGGCGGGCCGTCGGCCGCGCCCTGCGTCTGCCGTTCACCGCCTCCGCGCGCGGGATCAGGAAGGCGACCCACGCGCACGGCGCGGGCGAGTCGGGACTCGGCAAGCTGATCGAGCTGCACGCCGTGAACGGCGCGGGCGACGTCATGATCACCGTAGCGCTCGCGTCGACCGTCTTCTTCTCCGTACCGACCGACGAGGCGCGCGGCCGGGTCGCGCTCTACCTCGCCGTCACCATGGCGCCCTTCACCCTGCTCGCCCCGGTCATCGGCCCGCTCCTCGACCGCCTCCCGCACGGCCGCCGCGCCGCCATGGCCGCCGCCATGCTGACCCGGGCCGTCCTCGCGATCGCCATGTCCACCGCGGTGATCACCGGGGGCCTGGAGCTGTACCCGGCGGCGCTCGGGGTGCTGGTCGCGTCGAAGGCGTACGGGGTGGTCCGCAGCGCGGTCGTGCCCCGGCTGCTGCCGCCGCGCTTCTCGCTCGTACGTGCCAACTCCCGCGTCACGCTCGCCGGTCTGCTGGCCACCGGCGTGGCGGCGCCGATCGCCGCCGGGCTGCATCTGATCGGGCCGCGGGGGCCGCTGTACGGGGCCTGCGTGATCTTCCTCGGCGGTGCGGTCCTGGCGTTCACGCTGCCGCCCACGGTGGACTCGGCCAAGGGCGAGCGCAAGGCCCGGCTGGTCACCGTGGACCACGGCAGGAACGGCAGGAACAACGGGACCGACAGGAACGACAGGAACGGCCGCAGGGAGAAGGAGCGGCGGCCCACGTTGCGGACGGTCGGGCCCGCCGTGCTCCACGGCCTCCAGGCCAACGCCTCGCACCGCCTCCTCTCCGGCTTCCTGACCTTCTTCCTCGCCTTCCTCCTGCGCGAACACCCGATCGCCGGCCAGAACGCGGCCATCTCCCTCGGCATCGTCGGCGTCGCCGCGGGCGGGGGCAACGCGCTCGGCACGGCGGTCGGTGCCTGGCTCAAGGCGCGCGGCCCCGAGCTGATCATCGCCACGATGCTGGGCATCGCCCTCTTCACCACGGTCCTGGCGGCGCTGCTCTTCGGCGGCGTGATGATGGCGGTGCTGTGCGCGGTCGCCGGGTTCTCGCAGGCACTGTCGAAGCTGTCCCTGGACGCGGTGATCCAGCGCGACGTCCCGGAGGAGGTACGGACCTCCGCGTTCGCGCGCTCCGAGACACTGCTCCAGATGTCCTGGGTGGTCGGGGGCGCGATCGGTATCGCGCTGCCGCTCAACGGGGTACTGGGGATGGGCGTGGCGGCGGGCATCCTGGCGCTGGGGGCGCTCGTGGCCGTACGGGGACTGCTGACCACGGCGCGACGCGGCTCGCCGCACCCGCGTGTGGCGTGAACGGGGGCGACCGATAACCTTCGGCCCATGACCGTTGCGTTCTTCTCTGGTAGGTACCGCCGGGCCGGCGTCGCTCTCGGCGCGGTGTCCGCCGGACTCCTCGTCCTCGCCGCCTGTGACAAGCCGACGCCGCTCGCGACCGTGACGGTCAACAGCGACTCGGTGAACACCGAGGCGGACTGCTACAACGACGGCAAGGCCATCAAGGAGGCGGACATGCAGCCTTGCCTCAACAAGAAGGCCGAGAAGACGATCACGGTCGCCGTGGACGACAAGATCCGCTTCGGCGTCGATCCGGAGATCGCCGAGCGCGGCTGGACGCTCTTCATCAACGGCCAGCCCGCCGAGCAGGAGCCGTACAAGAAGACGTACCGGTCCATCCCGGCCAGCGCGTTCTTCTCCAGCCAGACCGGTGAGACGACCAACGAGACGCAGGTCAGCGTGGTCGAGACGACGGGCAAGTCCCTGACCGGTGTCTGGCACTTCCAGTTCAAGAAGAGCTCCTGACCTCCTGTAACCCCTGAACTCCGCGGCTCCTGGGCTCTTCAGCTCCTGACCCGCCACTGCTCCGCCCCTGTTCGTCCGTCGCTTCGAGAGGTTCCGCCATGCGTGTACTCGTCGTGACGGCCGTGGCGGCGGAGGCCGACGCCGTGGCCGCCGGGCTCGGCCGGTACGCGGCCAGTGGCGTACGGGAGCTGACCGGCGGGTACGAGATGACGGGCCACGCCCAGTACACGCCGAGGCCCGGCTCCGTGCAGATACCGGTGGTGGACGTGCTCGCGGGCGGGGTCGGCCCGACGGCCGCCGCGGTCGCCACGGCGACGGCGCTCGCGGCCTCCCCGTACGACCCTCCGTACCATCTCGTCGTCTCGGCCGGGATCGGCGGCGGCTTCCTGCCGCACGCGCCGATCGGCTCGCTCGTCGTCGCCGACTCGATGATCGCGGCCGATCTGGGCGCGGACTCCCCCGACGGCTTCGCCGCCGTCGAGGAACTGGGCTTCGGCCGCTCCGTACACCGTCCGCCGGCCGAACTGGCGGCCAGGATGGCGGCGGTGCTGAACGCGGGCCCGGCGCTCCTCGCGCCCGTCCTGACCGTCTCGACCGCGACCGGCACGGCGGCGCGCGCGGCGGAGCTGACCGCGCGCCACCCCCGGGCCGCGGCGGAGGCGATGGAGGGGTACGGGGTCGCGGAGGCCGCCGCCGTCCACGGCGTACCGTGTACGGAAGTCCGCGCGATCTCGAACGCCGTCGGCCCGCGCGACCGCCCGTCGTGGCGGATCGGCCAGGCGCTGGAGTCGCTGCGGAACGCGTTCACCCTGCTCACCCCCGTTTTCGAGGAGCCGTCATGACGCCCTCCCTGTCCTCCTCCGCGCCCTCGCCCTCCTCCGCGCCGCTGCGGATCGCGTACTCGCCGTGCCCGAACGACACGTTCGTCTTCGACGCCTGGGCGCACGGCCGGGTGGCGGGAGCGCCGGAGCTCGACGTCACGTTCGCGGACATCGACATCACCAACGGCATGGCGGAGCGCGGCGAGTTCGACGTACTGAAGGTCTCGTACGCCGTACTGCCCTGGATCCTCGACAAGTTCACGCTCCTGCCCTGCGGCGGCGCGCTGGGCCGCGGCTGCGGCCCCCTGGTCCTCACGAAGGAGCCGGGCGCCGACCTGACCGGGAAGACCGTCGCCGTACCGAGCGAGCGCTCGACGGCCTATCTGCTCTTCCGGCTGTGGGCGGCTGACGTGGTGCCCGGCGGGGTGGGCGAGATCGTCGTGCTGCCCTTCCACGAGATCATGCCGGCGGTACGGGACGGCAAGGTGGACGCCGGACTGGTCATCCACGAGGCGCGCTTCACCTATCAGGATTACGGGCTGCACAACCTGGCCGACATGGGCGCGCACTGGGAGTCCACGACGGGCCTGCCGATCCCCCTGGGCGCGATCGTCGCGAAGCGCTCCCTGGGCGCGGACGCCCTGCGGCTGCTGGCGGAGTCGATCCGCCGGTCGGTCCGGATGGCCTGGGACGATCCGGAGGCATCGCGTCCGTACGTACAGGAGCACGCCCAGGAGATGGACCCGAAGGTCGCGGACCAGCACATCGGCCTGTACGTCAACGAGTTCACCGCGGACCTGGGCGAGGACGGCTACGCCGCCATTCGCGGCCTCCTGACCCGAGCGGCAGCGGAAGGCCTGGTCCCGGCCCTCCCGGCGGACGCCCTGAACTTCGTCTGAGCCCTGGCTGTCGCCGCGCCTGGCCCGCCTCGGCGCCGCGGCGGCGCGACGGAAGGCCGGAGCGGGGACGTGACGCCGTGCCGGACGGGACATGACGTGACGTGTGTGCTCCGGCCTCCGGATGACGGGACGCGGGGTACGGGCGGTCAGACGTCCAACTGGTCCGCCACCGCACGGAGCAGGCCCGCGATCTTCGCACCGTGGACCTTGTCGGGGTAGCGGCCGCGCTCCAGCATCGGGGTGATGTTCTCCAGCAGCGTCGTCAGGTCCTGCACGATCGAGGCCAGTTCGTCCGGCTTACGGCGCTGGGCCGCCGCCACCGAGGGCGTCGGGTCGAGGACCGTCACGGAGAGCGCCTGGTCACCGCGTTGGCCCGCGACGACACCGAACTCCACACGCTGGCCCGGCTTGAGGGCGTCGACTCCGTCAGGGAGGACCGACGAGTGCACGAAGACGTCGCCGCCGCCGTCGCGGGAGAGGAAGCCGAAGCCCTTCTCGCTGTTGAACCACTTGACCTTGCCGGTAGGCACGTCTGTCCTCGTCCTTGTACTCGTTGGGGCGCTGGCGCGCACGAAACGGCTCTGGATAGCACTACAGCGGGTCGTCGACCCGCCACACCCAAGGCTAATGGCCCAGGGGCTGGTGACAAGACGTTGCCGGACGGTTCCTGTCCGCTGCCTTCCGCAGGGAACTACCCTGGTGAGGTGACTGCTACTCCTGCACCCCGATCCACAGGCCGGCCGACGGGTACCGCGCGTGACGAGGCCGGGCCCGGTGACGGGCTGGTCCGGGCCGGGGCGATCGTCTTCATCGTCGGCGCCGTGGCGACGCTGGTCACGGTGACACCGCTGTTCCTCGGCTCGGATCCGTTCCCGACGATCGCCTACGCCGTCTCCATGCTGATGGGCGTGGGGTTCGCCGTCGCCGGCGCGGGCGTCCTGCGCTCGGTCGCCGCCCAGCGCAGCCGGGACAAGAGCTAGTTCCTGTACGGCGGTTACCGGGCGGGGCTGTTCACGTACCCCGCCAGCCAGGCCGGGAACGCCGTGAGGTCCGTCAGGATGACGTCCGCCCCCGCCGCCCGCAGCTCCTCCTCGCCGCACGGCCCCGTCGGCACGGCCACGGAGAGCGCGCCCGCCGTACGCGCCCCGCGCACATCGCCCGTGTGGTCGCCGACGTACACCGACGCCCCGTGCTCGCGCAGCGCCTCGCCCTTGGCCTCGGCCCAGAGCCAACCGATCACCGCGTCCGGCTCGATGCCGAGGTGGCCGAGGTGGAGCTCGGCGTTCGGCTCGTGTTTGGCGGTGACGACGATCGCGCGGCCACCGAGCGCCTGGACGGCGGCTATCGCCTCGCGGGCGCCGGGCAGCGCGAGGCTCGGGGCGATGGCGAATGTGGGATAGATCTCCCTGTACCGGTCGCCCATCTCCGCGATCAGCGCCTCGGGGAACCAGTGCGCCAGCTCCTCGTCGAGCGGCGGGCCGAGCCGGCTGACGGCGAGGTCGGCGTCGATGTGGATCCCCGTCTCGGCGGAAAGCGCCTGGTAGACGGCGTGGATACCGGGCCGGGAGTCGATGAGGGTCATGTCGAGGTCGAAGCCGACCACCGGCCCCGGCCGCTCCGTACCCGGTGCCGTCGATGCCGTGGATGCCGTCGTTGTCGTCGATGTGGTGGAGGGTGCCATGCGGGCCATTCTGCCCGGGCCGCCCGGGCGGAAGTCGGCCCCGTGAGGTGGCTTGATCCGGGTGCTTAGACTTAGCCAAGCCTTACCAGCCGCTCCGCGGTCTCTGCCTCTGCCCCGCCTCCGCCTCCGCCTCCGATGGGTTCCGATGCCAGCCGCCGTCGTCCCGACGACCTCGCCCCGTACCGCCAGGGGCGGACTCGTCGTCCGCCGTGTCGGCTGGACGGTGGCCGGCGTCGTGGCCGTACTGCTCGCCGTCCTGCTGAGCCTCGCCGTCGGGGCACGGGCCGTCGCGCCCTCCACCGTCGTCGACGCCCTGCTGGGCGCCGGGCACGGGGACGACGCCGAGGTCATCCGCCAACTGCGCGTCCCCCGCACGCTGATCGGGCTGATGGTCGGCGCGGCGCTCGCCCTCGCCGGTACGGCCCTCCAGGGCATCACCCGCAACCCGATAGCCGACCCCGGCATCCTCGGCGTCAGCCAGGGCGCCTCGGTGGGCGTCGTGCTGGCCATCGCCGTCGCAGGGGTGCACACCCTCACCGGCTACGTCTGGTTCGCGTTCGCGGGCGCGGGCGTCGCGTCGGTCGCGGTGTACGCGATCGCCGCCCGCGGGCGCGGCGGCGCGACCCCCGTCAAACTCGCCCTCGGCGGCGCGGCGATCAACGCGCTGCTGGTGTCGGTGACGATGGGCGTGCTGACGACGAGCGCGGCGACCCTGGACGAGTTCCGCTTCTGGCAGGTGGGGTCGCTGGCCGGCCGGAGCGCCGAAGTGGCCGGTCAGGTCTGGCCGTTCCTGCTGATCGGTACGGTCCTGGTGGTCTCCGTGGCCCGCGGTCTGGACGCGCTGGCGCTCGGCGAGGACGTCGCGAAGGGGCTGGGCCAGAACGTCGCGGCCGTACGGATCCTGGGCGGCGTCGGCGCGACCGTACTGACGGGCGTGGGCGTCGCGGCGGCGGGGCCGATCGCCTTCATCGGTCTGGCCGTTCCGCACATCGCCCGCGCGCTGGTCGGCACCGACCACCGCTGGGTGCTCCCGATGGCCGCGCTGATCGGCCCCGTCATGCTGCTGGTCTCCGATGTGATCGGCCGGATCGTCTTCCCGCCGAGCGAGGTTCCCGCGGGGGTGATGACGGCGCTGATCGGGGTGCCGTTCCTGGTCACGCTCGTACGGCGGAAGGCGGTGCCCGCGTGACGGTCACGACAGAGGCCACGAAGGCCCCCGCGCCCCGGCCCGGTGTGCGGCCCGCCGGGTACACGCGCGTACGGGCCGCACGCGGATCGTTCCTGCTGCACCGGCGTTCCGCCGTCGTCGCCGCCGGGCTCGCCGTCCTCCTCGCCGCGGTCTGTGTCGCGTACCTGAGCGTGGGCGAGAGCTTCGTACCCCCCGCCGAGGTGGTGAAGGTCCTCACCGGGCAGCCGTCCTCGCAGGAGTTGGTCGTCGGGACGCTGCGGCTGCCGCGCATGGTGGTCGGGCTGCTCGTCGGGCTCGCGTTCGGCGTCGCGGGCGCGCTGATCCAGACCGTCGCCCGCAACCCGCTCGCCAGCCCCGACATCATCGGCGTCAGCCAGGGCGCGAGCGCGCTCACGGTCGGCGCGATGACGTACGGGGTGACGTCCTTCTCCGTACTCCCCTATCTCTCCGTCACCGGCGGCATCGTGGCGGCGGCGCTGGTGTACGTCTTCGCTTGGCGCGGCGGGCTGCACGCCACGCGCTTCGTCCTCATCGGCATCGGCTTCGCGATCGCGCTGCGCTCGATCACCACGCTCTTCCTGACCAAGGGCGACTATCTGGTCGCCCAGCAGGCCCAGGTCTGGATGACGGGTTCGCTCAACGGGCGCGGCTGGGACGCGGCGGCGCCGCTCGGCTGGGTGCTGCTGGCGGCCGTGCCCGCGGTGGCGTGGGCGGCGTACGCGCAGCGCACCGTCTCGATGGACGACGACACCGCCACCGCGCTCGGTGTCCGGCTCGGGCGCGTCCGGCTCGGTCTGGTGCTGCTCGGGGTGGTGCTGGCGTCGGTGGCGACGGGCGCGGCGGGACCGGTCGACTTCGTGGCGCTGCTCGCGCCGCAGATCGCGCGGCGCATGACGCGTACGGCGCAGATCCCGCTGGCCTGCTCGGCGCTGATGGGCGCGGTGATCGTCGTGCTGGCGGATCTGCTGGCGCGCCGGCTGCTGTCGCCGACCGAACTGCCGGTGGGGGTACTGACGGCGGCGGTGGGCGCCCCGTATCTGATCTGGCTGATCGTCCGCGGACACACCGCGGGAACCGGCACGGGAGGCAAGGGATGAGCAAGCTCGTCGCACGTGAGCTGACGCTCGCCTACGAGGACCGTACGGTCGTCCACGGACTGGACCTGGCCGTTCCCGACGGGCGGGTGACCGTCATCGTCGGCCCGAACGCCTGCGGCAAGTCGACCACCCTGCGCGCGCTGGGCCGGCTGCTGCGGCCGAAGGGCGGTTCCGTGCTGCTGGACGGTACGGAGCTGGCCCGCATCCCGACCCGGCGGATCGCGCAGTCGATCGGCCTGCTGCCGCAGTCGCCGGTCGCGCCGGAGGCGATCACCGTCGCCGACCTGGTCTCGCGCGGCCGGCAGCCGCACCAGCACTGGTGGCAGCAGTGGTCGGACGAGGACGAGCGCGCGGTGACGGACGCGATGGCCCGTACGGACGTGACCGCGCTCGCCGACCGGTCGGTGGACGAGCTGTCGGGCGGGCAGCGCCAGCGCGTCTGGATCGCGATGGCGCTGGCCCAGGAGACGGAACTGCTCCTCCTGGACGAGCCGACGACCTTCCTGGACATCGCGCACCAGGTGGAGGTCCTGGACCTGGTACGCCGCCTCAACCACGAGCAGGGCCGCACGGTCGTGATCGTGCTCCACGACCTCAACCAGGCGGCCCGGTACGCGGATCACCTGGTCGCCATGAAGGCGGGCCGCATCGTGGCGGAGGGCGCGCCGGGGGAGATCGTCACGGCGGAGCTGGTACGGGAGGTCTTCGGCCTGGAGTCGGTGGTCGTCCCCGACCCGGTGACGGGGTCACCGCTGGTGGTGCCGGGGGCGCCGTACAGGCCGGCGGTCAACGGCACGGCGCCGGACGGGGAAGCCGGCCCAGCGGCGGACGGGACGCGGGCGGGGACGACCGGCAGGCCGTAGGCGCGGGCTTCCGCGGGGCCCGCTGTGCGGGCTGCCGTGCGGGGGCTGCCGTGCGGGCCTGGCGCGCGGCCTACCGCGGGGCTTCCGCCGGGCGGGGCCCGGCGCGGGGCTCCATCGCACGGAGGTTCCACCGCGCGGAGCCTGGCGCCGCGCGGGCTACCGCGCGGGGGCTTGGCGTGCGGGCTTCCGCGGGCATGCCGCACGGAGGTTCCGCGCGGGGCCTGGCGCGCGACCTACCGCGCGGGCTTCCGCCGGGCGCGCCACACCAGGTACAGCGCCGACGACACCGCCGCCGTGCGGAGCACCACCGGCCAGACCCCGGACAGCGCGTCCGCCATGCCGTCCTTCGGGATCATCTCGCCCCAGCGGCCGTCCAGCCGGCCCCAGATCCAGACCAGCCCGCCGGCCGCCGACACGCCCGGGAGGCCGAAGACCGCCCACTTCGCCTCGGCGCGGGAGAGGGTCCGGGAGGCGTACGCGAGGAGCCAGCCGCCGCCGAGGGCCAGCCAGGAGCCGAGGAACGCGCCCGCGACCAGGAGGGCCGCCGCCAGCAGCAGGAACGGGTTGGACAGGCCGTTGCCCTTGGCCTGGCGGGGCCGGGGGCGGAGCCGGAGCCTCCGGCGGGGGCGTGTGCCGCCCTCCGCGTCCTCCGGGGCGTCGGCGGCCTCCGTACCGGCGCCGTCCGCGCCGTCCGCCGCCGACGCCGGATCCGTCGCCTCCGCCTGCTCCGCCGTCTTCTTCGGCGGCGGTGGCCTGAGCATGTCGGGGATCTCGACCCCGCCCACGAACCCGTGTGTCGGCTCCGCGTGGCCGTACTCGGGGCCGGAGCCGGGGCCCGAGTCGATCCGCCACCAGTCGGGTCCCTGGCGGGCGCGGGGCGGCGTCCGGGACGCGGAGGGAGGTACGGGGGACTCCGATGCCTGCGCGGGGATCCTGGGACCCGGTTCCGTCGCCGGACCGGTCTTCTCCTGGGCCTCGGGGGCGCGCCCGGGTACGTCCTCGGGCCCCGCCGGAAGCGGGATGACCGGCGGGGCGACAAACGGCGAGGCGGCGGGCGGCGGGGTCACGGATCGCGAGGTGACGGGTGGCGAGGCGGCGGGTGGTGGGGTGACGGGCTCCGGAGCGGCGGGCCTGGCTTCCGGTTCCGTGGGCTCCGCAGGCCCCTCGGGCTCCGCGAGACCCTTGGGCGCCGCAGGCCCCTTCGACGCCCTGGAACCCGTTGGTCCCTTCGGCCCCTTCGACCCCTTTGGTTCCCTGGGCCCCTTCGCCCCCAACAGGCCGAGCCCCTTCGCCAGGCCCGTCCGCTGCACCGGTACGGCGACCTCCGGGGCCTCCGGGGCGCGCGCCGCCGCCGTACCGTCGTCCCCGTCCCGCCTGGCGGCCTCCCGTACCACCACGTGCGGCTCGCCCAGCCGGCCCAGGATCCGGCGGACGGCCGCGGGGCTGTCGGTGCCGAACTTGCCGCGCTGCTTGTCGATCTCGTTCCGCAGCGTCGAGACCAGCCGCATCCGGTCGCCCGAGGGCAGGTGCTGCTGCTGGGCCGCGTCCCCGACGCGACTCAGGTAGTCGTAGACGAGCTGATCGCTCTCGATCCCCACACTGTCCTCCGCACACACGCGCCACACACCCCGGCCAGGCGTGACCACCGCCACCACGGCGGCCACAGCGCGATGGTGTCGAACTCCTCCCCCGTGCGTCCACCCCGTACATCCGGCGCGTACCTCCGGTACGAAGAACACCGGAAAACCACCGCGCCCCGGAAAACCCGCGGCCCGCCCCCGCCCTGGGACGCGAGCGGCGGGGCCTTCACGGGCTAACGTGGAACGGATGGGGACCCGCGAAGGCTGAGCAGGAGGCGCACGTGTCCGAAGGAACCGGCGGTACGCCACCGCGCACCCTCGCGGAGGCCCTGCGCACCCAGGGGGACGACTCGCTCGCCGCCCTGCTGCGTGCCAGGCCCGATCTGCTCAACCCCGTGCCGGGCGATCTCTCCCAGCTCGCGACCCGCGCCGGGACCCGTGCGTCCGTAGTACGGGCGCTGGAACGGCTCGACCGGTTCACGCTCCAGACCGCGGAGGCGCTGGCCGTCGCGCCCGAGCCCGCCCCGTACGACACGCTGCGCGCGCTGCTGACCGGCGACGAGGGCGACGAGCGGATCGAGGCGGCGCTGCCCGCCGCCGTGGCGACCCTGCGTGACCAGGCGCTGATCTGGGGCGCGGACGACCGGCTGCGCCTCGTCCGTACCGCACGCGAGCTGCTGGCGCCGTCCGCCACCCACCCCTCGCCGACCGGGCTCGGCCCGACCGTCACCGAGGCCACGGCCGGGATGTCGCCGGGCCGGCTCCAGGAGATCCTGACCGCGACGGGGCTGCCCTCCACCCACGACCCGGTCTCCGCCGTCGCCGCGCTCACCGCGCTCTTCACCGACCGGACGCGCATGGCGGCGCTGCTCGACACCGCCCCCATGGAGGCGCTGTCGGTGCTGGACCGGCTGGTGTGGGGGCCGCCGTACGGCGAGGTGACGTCGAGCCCGACGCCGCCCGTGCGCTGGCTGCGCGACCGGGGGCTGCTGCTGCCCGCGACCACGCGGACGGTCGTGCTGCCGCGCGAGGCCGCGCTCCATCTGCGTGCCGGGCGCGCGCACCGCAGGCCGGAGCCCGCGGCGCCCGCGATCGCGCCGCGTACCGAGGGGGCTGCGGCCGGGTCGGCCGCCGCACGTGCCCAGGCAGGACGGCTCCTGTCCACGGCCGCCCGCCCGGAGACGGGCCGGCCCGAGGACGCCCGCCCGCAGGTGGTGGACAGCACGGCCGCGGGCCAGGCGTTCACCGCCCTCGCCACCGTCGAGGAGCTGGCCAAGGACTGGAACGAGGGCGGCCCGAACGTCCTGCGGGCCGGCGGGCTCTCCGTACGCGACCTCAAGCGCACCGCCACCGCCCTGGACGTCACCGAGCCCATCGCCGCCTTCTGGGTCGAACTCGCCTTCGCGGCAGGGCTGTTGGCGTCGGACGGTGAGACGGAAGAGCGGTACGCGCCGACCCCCGCCTACGACGAATGGCAGGAGCTGCCCGCCCCCGAACGCTGGGCCCGCCTCGCCATCGCCTGGCTGACGGCGACCCGTACGGCCGGTCTGATCGGCAGCCAGGACTCCAAGGGCCGTACGCTCGCGGCGCTCGGCCCCGACCTGGACCGGGGGCCCGCGCCGGAGGTACGGCGGCGGATCCTCGAACTCCTCGCCACCCTCCCCGAAGGCACCGCACCCGACCCCGAGTCGCTGCTCGCCCGGCTGCGCTGGGAACGCCCCCTGCGCGGCGCGTCCGCCGCCGGCCGCTCGGACGACCTGCGCGCGCGGCTCGCGGCCTGGACGCTGAACGAGGCGGAGGTGCTGGGGATCACGGGCCGGGGCGCGCTGTCGTCCCACGCCCGCGCGCTGCTCGACAGGAGCGACAGGGTCGACGGGGCCGACAAGGGCACGGACACCGGTACGGGTACGGGTACGGGCAGGCTTCCCGGCGCCCCGGCCCCCTCCGGACTCTCCCCCTCCGGTTCCTCCCCCGCCGGGCTCCGCGCCGCCCGCGCCCTCGCGCCGCTCCTGCCCGAAGCCCTCGACCACGTACTCCTCCAGGCCGACCTGACCGCCGTGGCCCCGGGCCCGCTGCTGCGCCCCCTCGCCGAGCTGCTGTCCGTCGCCGCCGACGTCGAGTCGAAGGGCGGCGCGACCGTCTACCGCTTCACGCCCGGCTCCGTACGCCGTGCCCTGGACGCCGGACAGTCCGCCTCCGACCTGCACGAATTCCTCAAGAACCACAGCCGTACGCCCGTTCCGCAGCCGCTCGCCTACCTCATCGACGACGTGGCACGGAAACACGGCCACCTGCGGGTCGGCGTGGCCTCCGCGTACGTACGGTGCGACGACGAGGCCGTGCTCGACGAGATCCTGGCCGACAAGCGCTCCCAGAGCCTGCGGCTGCGCCGCCTCGCCCCGACCGTGCTCGCGGCCCACTCGGACGCGGGGGCGCTGCTCGAAGGGCTGCGCGCCATGGGGTTCGCGCCCGCCGCCGAGTCTGCGGAAGGCGACGTGATGATCACCCGCGCCCACGCCCACCGCACCCCGCCGCGTGCCGCCCCGGTGCCCGTCCCGGACGGGCCGCCCACGCCGGACGGGACGCTGCTGAACGCGGCGGTACGGGCGATCCGGGCCGGAGACCTGGCCGCGACGGTGGTCCGCAGGCCGGTGCCCGAGCCGATGGCGTCCGGGTCGGCCACGCTGTCGGCGGCGGCGACCGCGGCGGCGATGTCCGGTGGCGCTTCCCCGGCCGGCGTGAACGGCGCGCTCCCGCGTACGACGTCCGCCGAAACGCTCGCGACGGTCCAGGCCGCCGCGATGACGGGCTCGGCACTCTGGATCGGCTACGTCAACGCGGACGGCGCGGCCAGCCAGCGCGTCATCGCGCCGGTACGGGTGGAGGGCGGCTACGTGACCGCGTACGACCACACGGCCGACGAGGTCCGTACGTACCCGCTGCACCGCATCACGGGAGTGGCGGAGCTGGCCGACGACCCGGCCTGAACCGCCTCAGCCGCAGCAGAAGCCGGGCGGACGCCCGCTCGGCGGGCTTCTCCACGGACACCTTCGGCTTCGGCTTCGGCCGGGACTCCTCCGGCTCGGGCTCCGGCCGGGCCTGGGGCTGGGGCTGGGGCTGGGGCGCGTTCAGCATGTGGAACCGGCGCGAGACCCGCCGTCCCAGCACCAGATACGCGATGAGCGCGCCGCTGGTGTTCAGGATCACGTCGTCCACGTCGAAGGCACGCCCCTCGACCATCGCCCCCTGCGCCAGCTCCACCAGCGCCATCACCAGGGCCGTCAGCAGCACCACCCGTACCATCCGCAGCCTGCGCGGCATGAGCAACGGAAGGATCACCCCGAAGGGCGCCCCCATCAGCAGGTTCCCACCGATCTGCTTGCAGGCGGCGAGGAACGTGTAGTCCTCGGCGTACTGCCGCAGCGAGTGCCCGGGCCGGAGGTTGGACCCCGCGAGGTCGGCGGACACCGGGGACGGCGTCAACGTCATCTCGGCCAGCACGGCGGCGAACCCCACCAGGGCGACGAACGCCACCGCCATGATCAGGGCCCGTAGCGCGCTCCGGCCCCAAGAACGCCGGGAGGCTCGCGCCCCCCGCCAACCCTGCCGGCCCCACGAGCGCTGCAAACCACGCGAAGTAGCCCCGGGAGCAGCCTTCGCCGACCCGGTCTGTTCCGTCTCAGCGGTCATAGCACCTCTGTGCCCCCGCTCCGCCCGGATATGTTCGCCGACGCCGCCGGGAAGGACGGGCCCCGGCGCTGCCTAGGACTTTGCCCGGGCCGCGCGCAACAGCTCCACCAGTTCATCCACATCTGTCCACGGGTTGGCCAGGTGACCCGATTCGCTCTTTGAGCGCAGGGTCAGCGCCCGTTTCCTGGCAGCAGCGTAATTTTCACCCTTCGCGCCTTGAAGCTCCGCGTAGTCCAGGTGCTTCCGCTGAACCGTGTAGCCGCATCCGGACTCCTTCTCCAGTACACGCTGGGCACCATCCGAGGTGTGATAGGCGAAGACGTTCCTGAGATGCAGAAGAATCCAGAGCTCGAAGCAGGGATTCGTCAGCGCGACCTTGATCCCGCTCTCCCTGGCCAGAGCCAGCGCCTCGTCGAGCGAGGAGTGCTGCTTCGGCGCCTCGACATCCACGACGCACCACACCTCGTCGTACTCCGTGTGCCGATCGGCAGCCGAGTTGACGGCTCGTCGCTTATGACCGATGGCTGCCCGTACGAGCGATTTCGGCTCGCCGTGCGTTCCGCCGAGGCAGATCGTCACCGGTAATGATTTCAGCTCCTGATTCAGTCCCTTGAAGTACTGCTTCTCGGTGCACTCGCCCTCGCAGTAGATCAGAAACCTCCGCTGCTCAGGGCGGGAACTCCCGGCCCGCCGCAACGGCTTCCCCCGACGCCCCACCTACGCCCCTCCGACCGCCGTGAAAATCTCGCGCATCACATCTTCGTCCAAGTGCGGAACCGCACCGTAGCGGCCCGCGAGGTAGCGCTTCTCCAAATTCTCCAGAGAATCACGCACATGAAAATCTGTCATGGGGAAGATCCTGGTCGCGAGAGTGTCGGGGTCCTTCTCCGTGAACCAGACCTGATCCCGGTACAGCTCGGTCCTGACGTTCTTCCCCAACAAGGCCGCCTCATGGGTGCTGAACAGCAACTGCGCTCCGGACCGGTTGATCTCCGGCGACTGGAAGATGCCGACGAGCGCGTCCACGAGGTACGGGTGGAGGCGGGCGTCGAGCTCATCGACGCACAGCACCGATCCGTCGACCAGCGTGGCGAGCACCGGCCCCATGAGACCGATCCAGGTTCGCGTCCCGCTCGATTCCTGCGCCAGGTCCAGCGGAAAGACCCCCTCGCTCGTGCGGTGCTCCACCCGCACCGCATTGGTCCAAGGTTTTTCGATTTGAACCCTGCCCCCCAGCGCATCCTTCATCGCCTGGGTGATCCTGTGGTACTCATCCATGACTGCTTCGTCCGGCTCCCCCACTTCCAGTCCGGACACTCCGAGATCCGCGAAGCGCAGGAGCTCCAGAACAGGAACCGCCGACTCTTTCCGGCGATCATCCACCGAAAGAAGGTCCACGGTTTGTTTGAGTCGTGCCCGGAAGTTTCCGTCCGTGGCCATTCTCAAGCCGGACTGGAACCATTGGTACACCGCACCCAGATGCACATGACCTTGCGCTGCCGCAACCGAGAGATAGAGGCTGTTCGGACGAAGAAGCTCCGAGATGATCTTCTTCCGACCCGTCAGCGAACGGCCGAACACCACACTGGAGTCTGCCTTGCGCTCATAAAGCCTGTTCGCCTTGCGCTCCGGATAGTAGTAGAGCCACTCTTCCGTCACGCGTTCGTCGTCGACGGAGAATCCGAACTCGTGACGTACCCCGTTCAGTGCGAAATCCATGACGAAAGAGGTCGGCAGGGAGGACGTATCCCGCCGCAGCGCGAAAGGGCGACGCGGAACGCCGCCGGCCGGATCCCACTGCCCGAAAGAAGACAGCACCGCCCCACGCATCCATCTGATCGCGTCGATCACATTGGACTTGCCGGAAGCATTCGTGCCGTAGATCGCCACAACGGGCACGGAGCGGTGATCGCCGTTCGCGAGCTGGTGCTCGGCCCTCTCGGGGTGGCGGTCGGAGGCGACGAGCGACAACTCCTGCTCGTCCCGGAGCGATGCGTGGTTGGTCACCTGGAACCTCAACAACATGGCAACCCCCTCCAGCGGAGACGACAAAGACGACTGAGAAACGTGTCGTTCCCAGCTCTCTACGTCAAAACTTGACGATACAAGCAGGTAGCCGCATCAGCCAGGCCGTTCACCCCATCGGGGCGCCTTTACGCCGCTTCCCCGAATGCCGTCCGTCCCCCGGCGACCGACCCACATTCCCACCGACTACGGCAGACTGGAGGTTTGGCCCGCGCCGAAGGGATGTACGCACGTGAACGGACCGCTCATCGTCCAGAGCGACAAGACGTTGCTGCTCGAAGTCGATCACGACCAGGCCGACGCCTGCCGTCGTGCCATCGCGCCCTTCGCCGAACTGGAGCGCGCCCCCGAGCACATCCACACCTACCGGCTGACCCCGCTGGGCCTGTGGAACGCCCGCGCCGCCGGGCACGACGCCGAGCAGGTGGTCGACGCGCTGGTGGAGTTCTCCCGCTATCCCGTGCCGCACGCCCTGCTCGTGGACGTCGCCGAGACGATGGCCCGCTACGGGCGGCTCACCCTCTCCAAGCACCCCACCCACGGCCTGGTCCTGACCTCCACCGACCGGCCCGTGCTGGAGGAGATCCTCCGCTCCAAGAAGGTCCAGCCGCTGGTCGGCAGCCGGCTCGACCCGGACACCGTCGCCGTGCACCCCTCCGAGCGCGGCCAGATCAAGCAGACGCTGCTCAAGCTGGGCTGGCCGGCCGAGGACCTGGCCGGTTACGTGGACGGTGAGGCGCACGCGATCGAGCTGGACGAGTCGGGGTGGGCGCTGCGGCCGTATCAGAAGCAGGCCGTCGAGGGGTTCTGGCACGGCGGTTCGGGAGTCGTCGTACTGCCCTGCGGAGCCGGGAAGACGCTGGTCGGGGCCGGTGCGATGGCGCAGGCGAAGGCGACGACGCTGATCCTGGTGACCAACACCGTCTCGGCCCGCCAGTGGAAGCACGAACTGGTGAAGCGCACGTCGCTGACCGAGGAGGAGATCGGCGAGTACAGCGGTACGAGGAAGGAGATCCGGCCGGTCACCATCGCCACGTACCAGGTGCTCACGACGCGCCGTAAGGGCATCTACCCGCACCTGGAGCTGTTCGACTCGCGCGACTGGGGGCTGATCGTCTACGACGAGGTGCATCTGCTGCCCGCGCCCGTCTTCAAGTTCACGGCCGATCTCCAGGCCAGGCGGCGGCTCGGCCTGACGGCGACGCTCGTACGGGAGGACGGCCGCGAGTCGGACGTCTTCTCGCTGATCGGGCCGAAGCGTTTCGACGCGCCGTGGAAGGAGATCGAGGCGCAGGGGTACATCGCTCCCGCGGACTGCGTCGAGGTACGGGTCAACCTCACCGACCGCGAGCGCCTCGCGTACGCGACCGCCGAGACGGAGGAGAAGTACCGCTTCTGCGCGACGACGGCGACGAAGCGGAAGGTGACGGAGGCGCTGGTGCGCAAGCACCAGGGCGAGCAGACGCTCGTCATCGGCCAGTACATCGACCAGCTCGACGAGCTGGGCGAGCATCTGGACGCGCCGGTCATCAAGGGCGAGACGAGCAACGCGCAGCGCGAGAAGCTCTTCGAGTCGTTCCGGCAGGGCGAGATCTCGGTGCTGGTGGTGTCTAAGGTCGCGAACTTCTCGATCGACCTGCCCGAGGCGACGGTCGCGATCCAGGTCTCCGGCACGTTCGGCTCCCGCCAGGAGGAGGCCCAGCGGCTCGGCCGGGTGCTGCGCCCCAAGGCGGACGGCCACGAGGCGCGCTTCTACTCGGTGGTCGCGCGCGACACGATCGACCAGGACTTCGCGGCGCACCGGCAGCGCTTCCTGGCGGAGCAGGGGTACGCGTACCGGATCGTCGACGCGGACGAACTGCTCACCGAGGGGTGAGGAGGAGCCCCGGAGGGCGGGAGCGGGGCGCCCTGCCCTGCCCACCGGTTCCCGGTACTCTGGCGGAGAATCGGGCGTGGCAAGGAGAAGTGCATGACGCCGCACGAGATCTACCAGGTTCTCTACACCGAATCGGCGGCCCGCGACCGCGACCGTCTGGACGCCCCGCGCCGGGCGCTGTTCGAGAAGGCCGTCGACATCCTGGCGCGTGACCCCTACACGGAGCTGTCACGCACGGTAGGGGTGGGGGAACAGGACCGGGAGATCCGGCTCACTTCTCAGATCGTCGCCGAGTACATGGTGTCGAGGGGGCGCCTGCTCCTCGTGGTGCTCCGCGTGTTCGACGACGCCGACATCCTCCTGCCCGAGACCTGAGCGGCCGGGCGCCGCTCCGCCACCCGCGTCGGCCCCGGCGCGGGGCCCCGGCAGGGCGGACGGGGGCCCGGTGCCGGCGGGGGTCCGGGTGTGGTGCCAGGCCGCGTGGGCCAGGAGGGCCAGGGCGCACAGCGCGTACGGGGCGATCAGGGGCTGCTGCCACCACGGCAGCCGCAGGGCCGGCTCGCCCTCGTACGGTACGGCCCAGAAGCTGCGCGCCGTCCAGACCGCCCCGGCCAGTGCCGCCGTACGGAGGCGGCCCTCGGCGAGCAGGGCCGCGAGCAGCGGTACGCACCAGACCCACTCGTGCGACCAGCTCACCGGGGTGACGAGCAGCGCGGTCACGGCGGTGAGCAGGATGCCCCAGGTCTCCGACCCCGCGCGCAGGACGGCGCGGCGGGCGGTCCACAGCCCGGCGGCGGCCGTGAGCAGGGCGGCGGCCACCCAGACCGTGCCCGGCTCGGGCGTGTGCAGGAGGCGGGCCAGCAGGCCGTGCAGGGACTGGTTGCCGGCGGCCCACGCGGCACCGGTGCGGTCGGTCTCGAAGACCTGGCTCGTCCAGAACTCGCCGCTGGCGTACGGGAGGACGAGCATCCCGAGCAGCACCGTGCCGGTGAGCGAGGCGAGGGCGGTCAGCCCCTGCCGTACGCGGGACGTGACCAGCAGATACGCGATGAAGAGGGCCGGGGTGAGGGTGATGCCCGCCGCGATACCGAGGGCGAAGCCCTTGCCGAGCGCGCGGTCGGGGCGCGCCAGGTCCCACAGGACGAGGCAGGCGAGGGCGAGGGTGATCTCGCCGAGGAGGATCGTCCGGGCGACGGGTTCGAGCCAGAGTCCGAGGGCCATGGCCGCGGCCACGACGGCCGGGGAGGCCACGAAGACCGGGGCGGCCGGGGAGGCCACGACGGCGCGGGCGGCCGGGGCGGCGCCGGAACGGGTCGCCAGCCGCAGGGACAGCCGGACGAGCAGCGCCAGCAGGGCGAGGTTGCCGAGGACGAAGACCACCTTGAGGGCGTCGGCGGACAGCCAGGTGGTCGGTACGAAGAGGATCGCCGCGAAGGGCGGGTACGCGGTCCCGTCGAGGCCGGATCCGTCGAGCCCGGGGCCGTACAGCTCGATCCCGTAGGGGTCGGTCCCGTCGAGGACGGCGGCACCTTCCGCGCGGTAGACGCGGGTGTCGGCCAGCGGGACGGGCCGGGTGACGCAGACGGTGGCGAACGCGGCGAGGGAGAGGACGAGCGCGCCCACTGCGATGAGTGAGCGAGAGGTCACGGTCCGGTAGGTCACGGCCGCGACCCTAGTGGATCAGTGACGGCGCTGGATGCCCGCCTCCTCCTGGTACTCGCCCATCACGGCCACGTTGAACGCCGTGGTCAGGAAGACCTTGGCCGCCCGCAGCGCGTTGCCGACCGGGTGACCCGGGTGGGGGACGGAGCCCGTCGCGGTCGCGCCGGGAAGCGGCGCGCTCTGCGGGGCGTGGACCGGGGTGAAGGTTGCTGTGCTCATACATCCATGGTCGCTCCGGGGACTGTGGACCACATCGGCCCACGGTGTGAAACCCGTGTGCGCCGCTGTACGACTTTCGGCGGGGCCGGGTCCCCTGAAGGACGGAGCCCTCGCCCGGGGAACGGATTCCGTGCCCCGCCCGGGAGGTACGCGGCCCGCGCGGCGGAGACCCGGGGAAAAGCATTCGCCCGCCGGCCGTCCGCTGGCTACAATCCTGCACCTTGCCCGCCTCCCTCCGCTGGGAGCGCCGTCGTCCGGACGGAAACCGGACGGCCGACCGCCATGACGTGATCCACGCCGAAACGGAGCCCGCCGCCCCGCCGCCCCCACACGTCGTCACGCGCCCACCGACGCGTGTACGGGTTGGACGGAGGGAGCGCGCGGCCCGCCGGCGTGCGTACAGCCCCGGAGGCAACACCGTGCCCGCGCCCCTCGACCCCCCTGACCCCCTGCTGTCGCGCGAACGCGCCCACCTCGGCGCCTCCCGCTCCGCCCTGCGCGCCATGCGCGAGGACGTGCAGGCCCTCGACATCCGCGACGTCACCGCGAACTGGGTCAACGCCGCCGTCCTCCAGTCCCAGATCGACGAGCGCGTCAAGGCGCTCGCCGATCTCGCCCACACCCCGCTCTTCTTCGGCCGGCTCGACTACCTGCACGCCGTCGGGGCGGAGGAGGCCGAGGGCGCCAGGGGCGAGTCCTTCTACATCGGGCGGCGGCACGTCCACGACGCCGACGGCGACCCCATGGTGATCGACTGGCGCGCGCCCGTCTCGCAGCCCTTCTACCAGGCGTCCCGGGGGAAGCCGCTGGATGTGGCGCTGCGCCGGCGCTTCGGTTACACGGCCGGTGAGCTGACCGCGTACGAGGACGAGCACCTCTCCGACCCGACGGAGGCCGCCACCTCCAGCAAGCTGCTCCAGGCCGAGATCGAGCGCCCGCGCGTCGGCCCCATGCGGGACATCGTCGCGACGATCCAGCCCGAGCAGGACGAGATCGTCCGCAGCGGGCTGGGCGGCACGGTGTGCGTGCAGGGCGGGCCCGGCACCGGGAAGACGGCAGTCGGCCTGCACCGGGTCGCGTATCTGCTGTACGCGCACCGCGAGCGCCTGGCCCGTACCGGAACGCTGGTCATCGGACCGAACGCCTCCTTCCTCCACTACATCGAGCAGGTGCTGCCCACCCTGGGCGAGCTGGAGGTGAAACAGGCGACGGTCGCCGATCTGGTCGCGGCCGGGACGGAGGTGCGCGGTACGGATCCGGCCGACGCCGCCGTCATCAAGGGCGACGCCCGGATGGCGGAGGTGCTGCGCCGGGCCGTACGGTCCCACGTCACGCTGCCGACGGAGCCGGTCGTGGTGGTGCGCGGCTCGCGGCGCTGGCGGGTTCCGGTGCACGAACTCGTCGAGATGGTCGAGCAGTTGCTCGCCCGCGACATGCGGTACGGCGCGGCCCACGAGGCCCTGCCGCAGCGCATCGCGCACGCCGTGCTCGTACGGATGGAGGAGGCGGGCGAGGCGCCCGACGACCGGGTGCAGAACGCGGTGGCGCGCAACCCTGCGGTGAAGGCGGCGGTCAAGTCCGTCTGGCCGCAGGTGGATCCGGCGAAGCTGGTGCTGCGGCTGCTCTGCGACGCGGAGTTCCTGGCCGCGCACGCGGACGGCGTACTGACGGCCGACGAGCAGAAGACGATCCTGTGGACGAAGCCGGCACGGAGCGTACGGTCCGCGAAGTGGTCCCCGGCGGACGCCGTGCTGATCGACGAGGCGGGCGACCTGATCGCCCGTACACACTCGCTCGGCCATGTGGTGCTCGACGAGGCGCAGGACCTCTCGCCCATGCAGTACCGGGCGGTGGGCCGGCGCTGCTCGACCGGTTCCGCGACCGTGCTGGGCGACCTGGCACAGGGCACGACACCATGGGCGACGACGAGTTGGGCGGACGCGCTGCACCACCTCGGCAAAACGGACGCGCTGGTGGAGGAGTTGACGGCGGGCTTCCGCGTACCGCGCGAGGTGATCGCGTACGCGTCCCGGCTGCTGCCCGCGATCTCACCGGGGCTGGCGCCCGTGGCCTCCGTACGGGAGTCGCCGGGGTCGCTGGCGGTACGGGCGGTTCCCGAGGCGGCGGAGCTGGACGCGGCGACGGTCGCGGCGTGCCGGGAGTCGCTGGCGCACGAGGGGTCGATCGGCCTGATCGCGGCGGACGCCCGGATCCCGGCGTTGGCGGAGGCGCTGACGGCGGCGGGGCTCGGGTATCTCGCGCCGGGCGAGGAGACGAACGCGGAGGCGCGGCTGACGCTCGTACCGGCGTCGCTGGCGAAGGGGCTGGAGTACGACTACGTGGTGCTGGACGAACCGTCGGCGGTGGTCGACGGCGAACCGGACGAACGGACGGGGCTGCGGCGGCTGTACGTGGCGCTCACGCGAGCGGTGTCGGGCCTGGTGGTGGTGCACGCCACGGCGCTGCCGGAGCAGCTCACCGGGGCTTGAGGCCGGGGCCCGGGGCAGGGCGAAGCCCGAAGCCGGGCACGCGGGGCGAGGGCAGGGCGACGCGGGCGGACCCCGGGACGGGCGCCCCGCCCTCAGGCCACCGGGCGGGACGAGGCCCGAGGCCCTGCGGGGCCGGAGGTCGGGCGAAGCCCGAAGCCGGGCACGCGGGGCGGTACCGCCGGTGAGGACGGATCACCGGCCGTCCACGCCCGCCGGGCGTGGCCCGGGACGGTGCGGGCGCGGGGCGGACCGCCCCGCGCCCGCGCTCGCACCGGCCGCCCCCGCACCGCCCGCACGGCGCTCCCGGCCCCGCCCGCGCCCGCCCGCTACGTGTAGGCGGTCACCGCGTCGAGCGTCGCCCGCCACTCCCGTACCGCCGCCGCCGAGACCGGCGCGGTCCATCCCGCCGGGCGGGCCGCGCCGCCGATGTGGAACGCCGTCACGCCCGCCGCGCGCAGGACCGGGACGTGGGGCAGCGACAGGCCGCCGCCGGCCATGAGGCGGGCCCCGTACCCCGGTTCGCCGTGGGCGCCGGCCGCCGCTTCGGCCAGGAGGGTGGGCAGGCCCTCGGCGACGCCCGCCGGGGAGCCCGCCGTGAGGTACGTGTCCAGGCCGGGCAGGTCCGCGAGGCTCCTGCGCAGCGCGTCGCGGTCGGCCGCGTGGTCGATCGCCCGGTGGAAGGTCCAGCGGCAGCCGTCCAGTTCGGCGATCAGCCGTTCGACCGTGACCAGGTCCGGTGTGCCGTCCGGGTCGAGGAAGCCGAGGACGAACTCGTCCGCGCCCTCGGCCCGCAGCGCCCGCGCCGCCTCGACCAGCGCCTCCGCGCCGTCGGGGCCGCCCGCCGCGAATCCGTCCGTCAGGCGGAGCATCACCCGCAGGGGGATCGGGACGGCCGCGCGGATCTTCGCGAAGGTCGCGGTGGCCGGGGTCAGTCCGTCCGCCGCCATATCAGTCACCAGTTCGAGGCGGTCCGCACCTCCGTTCCGTGCGGCGATCGCGTCCTCCGCGTCGAGGGCGATCACCTCCAGGACTGCGCGCTTGGTCATGAGAGGGGACCTCATTCGTCGGGGAGGGGACGGGGAGATAGGTCTAGTCCAATATTCAAGCCTAAAGGGCAGGACCGATCACGGCCAGCCCTTGAATTACATAGGGGTGGGGGGTATACAGGAAGGAGATTCATACCCCTAGGGGGTACGATGGACAGTCGAAGAGAGAAGGAGCCGCCGCCCATGAGCACCACACGGACCACCGGCACCCCGACCGGCACCGCCCCGGGCTCCACCGCCGAAGTCGAACTCATGATCGGCGGCATGACCTGCGCCTCCTGCGCCGCTCGCGTCGAAAAGAAGCTCAACCGGATGGACGGGGTCGAGGCCACCGTCAATTACTCGACCGAGAAGGCCAAGGTCAGTTACGCCGACGGGCTCTCCGTGGACGATCTGATCGCCACCGTCGAGGCCACCGGCTACACGGCGCGCACGCCCCCGCCCGCCCACCCCGTACGCCCCGCGTCGGCCGGGAGCGGATCCGGTGAGCGGGACGAGGAGAAGAAGGACGACGCGGACGACGCCGAGCTGCGGACCCTGCGCGAGCGCCTGATCACCGCCGTCCTCCTCTCCGTCCCGGTCATCGCGATGGCCATGATCCCGCCGCTCCAGTTCGACAACTGGCAGTGGCTGTCCCTCACCCTCGCCGCCCCCGTCGTCACCTACGCGGGCTGGCCCTTCCACCGCGCCGCCTGGACCAACGCCCGGCACGGCGCGGCGACGATGGACACCCTCATCTCGGTGGGCACCTCGGCCGCGTTCCTCTGGTCGCTGTGGGCGCTCTTCTTCGGCACGGCGGGCATGCACGGCATGACCCACCCCTTCGAGCTGACGATCGGCCGTGGCGACGCCTCCGGGAACATCTACCTCGAAGCCGCCGCCGGGGTCACCGCCTTCATCCTCGCCGGCCGCTACTTCGAGGCCCGCTCCAAGCGCAAGGCCGGAGCCGCCCTCCGCGCGCTGCTCGACCTCGGCGCCAAGGAGGTCACCATCCTGAGTGACGGCCGGGAGACCACCATCCCCACGGCGGACCTCCAGGTCGGCGACCGTTTCCTGGTCAGGCCCGGCGAGAAGATCGCCACCGACGGCACCGTCGTCGAGGGCTCCTCCGCCGTGGACGCCTCGATGCTGACCGGCGAGTCCGTCCCGGTCGAGGTCGCCGTGGGCGACGGCGTCACCGGAGCGACCCTCAACGCGGGCGGCCGGCTCGTCGTGGAGGCCACCCGTATCGGCTCCGACACCCAGCTCGCCCGTATGGCGCGCATGGTGGAGGACGCCCAGAACGGCAAGGCGTCCGTCCAGCGCCTCGCCGACCGGATCTCCGCCGTCTTCGTGCCGGTCGTGATCGTGCTCGCGCTGGCCACGCTCGGCGGCTGGCTGGCGGCGGGCGGCGGGCTGACGGCCGCGTTCACGGCCGCCGTCGCCGTACTGATCATCGCCTGCCCGTGCGCCCTCGGCCTCGCCACGCCCACCGCCCTCATGGTGGGTACGGGGCGCGGCGCGCAGCTCGGCATCCTCATCAAGGGGCCCGAGGTGCTGGAGTCGACGCGGCGGGTGGACACCATCGTGCTGGACAAGACCGGCACCGTCACCACCGGGAAGATGACCCTCCTCGCCACGCACAGCGCGGACGGCACCACCGAGGACGAGGTGCTGCGGCTGGCGGGCGCCCTGGAGCACGCCTCCGAGCATCCCGTCGCCCGAGCGGTCGCGGAGGGCGCGGCGGCGCGCGTCGGCACGCTCCCCACGCCCGAGGAGTTCGCGAACGTCGCCGGGCTCGGCGTGCAGGGCGTGGTCGAGGGCCACGCCGTCCTCGTGGGCCGGGCCAGGCTGCTCGCGGAGTGGGAGATCCACCTGTCCGAGGAGCTGGCGCGGCGGAAGGCCGGGATCGAGACGGCGGGCCGGACGGCGATCGCGGTGGCCTGGGACGGCGAGGCGCGGGCCGTGCTCGACGTCGCGGACGCGGTGAAGGAGACCAGCGCGGAGGCGGTACGGCGGCTGCGCGCGCTGGGCCTCACGCCGGTCCTGCTCACCGGTGACCACCGGGCCGTCGCCGCGTCCGTGGCCGCCGAGGTCGGCATCGACGCCGACCGGGTGATCGCGGAGGTCATGCCCGAGGACAAGGTCGAGGCGGTCAGGAAGCTCCAGGCGGAGGGCCGGTCCGTGGCGATGGTCGGTGACGGTGTCAACGACGCCGCCGCCCTCGCCCAGGCCGACCTGGGCCTGGCGATGGGCACCGGCACGGACGCCGCGATCGAGGCCGGCGACCTCACGCTCGTACGGGGCGACCTGCGCGTGGCGGCCGACGCGATCCGCCTGGCGCGCCGCACGCTCGGCACGATCCGGGGGAACCTGTTCTGGGCCTTCGCCTACAACGTGGCGGCGCTGCCGCTCGCCGCCGCCGGACTCCTCAACCCGATGATCGCGGGCGCGGCGATGGCGTTCTCGTCGGTCTTCGTCGTCGGCAACAGCCTGCGGCTGAGGCGCTTCAAGGCGTCCTGACCGCGCCACCGCCCGCTGCCACGAGCCTGGGCCGCTCTCTGGCCTAGGCTCGTGGCATGCCCGACTCCGCCGCCCTCCGCGACCGCTTCGCGACCACCCTCCGGTCCCTGCTGCTCCCCGGGCCGGGCGACGCGGCCCCCGGGGCGGCCGGGGACCCGTACCCGGATCCGTACGTGTACGCCGACGACCTCCTCGCCCGCTGGGCCGAGCCTCAGCGGCGCTACCACACCACCGGCCACCTGACGGCCGTCCTGGACCGGATCGACACGCTCGCGGAGTACGCGGACGACCCGGCGCTCGTGCGCCTCGCCGCCTGGTTCCACGACGCGGTCTACCGCCCTGACCGCTCCGAGAACGAGGAGCGCTCCGCCCGGCTCGCCGAACGCGCCCTGGCCGAGGCCGGTGTGGGCGCGGACGGTACGGCCGAGGTGGCCCGGCTGGTCCGGCTCACCGCCGGGCACGCCACCGGCCCCGGCGACCGGAACGGCGCCGTCCTGTGCGACGCCGACCTCGCGGTCCTGGCCTCCGCGCCGGACGCGTACGCCGCGTACACGACGGCCGTACGGGAGGAGTACGGCTTCGTCCCCGACCCGGACTTCCGCGCGGGCCGGGCGGCCGTGCTGGAGCAACTGCTCGCGCTGCCGGGCCTCTTCCGTACCCCGTACGGTGTGCGGGAGTGGGAGGCGCCGGCCCGCGCGAACATGACGTCGGAACTCCGCGGTCTCACCATCTGAACAGATGACGTGTGCCGGAATGTCACGGCCGACCGGGCCGGTTGCACCTGGCATGCCCGACTCCGCCGATCCCGGCTCCCCGGCCCCGACCAGCGCCGCCGACCCCGCTTCCGCGCCGCCCACCGCCTCACCTTCCGCGCCGCCCACCGCCTCACCTTCCGCGCCGCCCACCGCGTCGCCTGCCGCTTCCGCGTCGCCTGTCGCGTCCGCGCGGCCGTCGGCCGGTATGCCGCTGGCCGTCTACATCCTCGGCCTCTCGGTCTTCGCGCTCGGCACGAGCGAGTTCATGCTCTCCGGCCTGCTGCCGCCGCTCGCCGCCGACATGGACGTGTCCATCCCGACCGCCGGCCTGCTCATCTCCGCGTTCGCGATCGGCATGGTCATCGGCGCCCCGCTGCTCGCCGTGGCCACCCTGCGCCTCCCCCGACGTACCACGCTCATCGCCCTGATCTCGGTCTTCGGGCTCGGCCAGGTCGCGGGCGCGCTCGCCCCTTCGTACGAGGTGCTGTTCGTGTCCCGGGTGGTCAGCGCGTTCGCGTGCGCCGGGTTCTGGGCGGTCGGCGCGGCCGTCGCCATCGCCATGGTCGCGCCGAACGCGCGCGCCCGCGCGATGGCCGTCATGATCGGCGGGCTCTCCATCGCCAACGTGCTCGGCGTCCCCGCCGGCGCGTTCCTCGGTGAACACCTCGGCTGGCGCTCGGCGTTCTGGGCGGTCGGCGCGGCCTCCGCGGTGGCGCTGATCGGGGTGGCGACCCTGATCCCGCGCATCCCGCTGCCCGCCGAGAAGCCGCGGCTCAAGCGGGAGCTGACCATCTACCGGGACCGTCAGGTCTGGCTCTCCATCGCCGTCACCGCCCTCGCGGCCGGGGGCGTCTTCTGCGCCTTCTCGTACCTCGCCCCGCTGCTCACCGATGTGGCGGGCCTGGACAGCGGCTGGGTCCCGACGGTGCTCGCGCTCTTCGGCATCGGCGCGCTGGTCGGTACGGCGCTGGGCGGCCGGTACGCGGACGCGCACCTCTTCGGCGTCCTGATCAGCGGCACCGCCGCGTCGACGGTGCTGCTCACGCTGCTGGCGCTGACCGCCTCGAACCCGGTCGCCGTCGTCGTCCTGACGTTCCTGCTCGGGGTCTCGGCGTTCTTCACCGCGCCCGCGCTCAACGCCCGTATGTTCAACATCGCCGCCGCGGCCCCCACTCTCGCGGGCGCCACCACGACGGCCGCCTTCAACCTCGGCAACACGGGCGGCCCCTGGCTCGGCGGCACCGTGATCGACGCGGACTTCGGCTTCGCCTCGACGGCGTGGGCGGGCGCGGCGATGACCCTGGTCGCGATCGGCCTGGCGGCGCTGTCGCTCCGCCTCCACCGCGCGACGGCCAGCCGGGTGGTGACCGGCTCGGCGGCGTGCTCGGCCACCGACGCGGTCGCGGAGGCGGCAGCCGCCGCGGACGGGGTCAGCGAGCGGCCGGCCGATCGACGAGGTCTGCCAGCTCGGCCGTGAACAGCAGGGCGGGGTCGAACCCCATCCCGTTGAAGTGACCCGCGACTTCCAGGGACAGGACACCGTGCAGCCGGGTCCAGACGGTCAGGGCCCGGTGGAGGGTGGCGGGCAGGGCGGGGTGACCGCTCGCCCACTGCCGGCGGTCCGCGAGGTGGGCGTCCAACGTGGCCGCCGGGGAGGCCGGGGAGGCCGCGGGCAGTTCGCCGCAGGCGTCGAGCAGCGTCGCCATGATCTCCTGGGAGATCGCGGTGATGTCGTCGGGTGCGTGGTAGCCCGGGACGGGTGTGCCGTAGATGAGGAGGTACCGGTGGGGGTCCTCCAGGGCCCATTCCCGCAGGACGTGCGCGAGCGCGGTCACGTCGGCGCCGGACGCGGTGGCCGTGTCGGCCGCGTGGAGGGCGTCGGCGAGGCTCCGGTACGCGTCCCTGATCAGCTCGGTGATCAGCTCATCGCGGCCGGCGTAGTAGCGGTAGAGCGCGGGGCCGCTCATGCCCATCAGCTTGGCGATCGCGTTGAGGGAGAGCGCGGACGCGCCCGCCGTGGCGATCTGCTCCCAGGCGCGTTCCTTGATCTCCGCTCGCACCTGGGCGCGGTAGCGCTCGCGCGGGGTCTTCGTGCCCGTGTCCGTCATGGCAGGCCGCCTTTCCACGCCTCTCGTACCGATTCCGACACCGATTCCGACACCGATACTGGCACTTGGCATCGACACCGGAACCACTACACCTTAACGATATAATTAGAGGCTATCACGGGGTGGTGGGTGCGGATCAGTGCGCGCCGGGCGGCCCTTCGGACGGCGCAGGCCCGCTTCCGTGAGCCGGCGGACGAGTTCCTTCGGGCCGATCCGCACCGCGCCCGCCCGCACGGCGTCGTCGTAACGGTCCGACGGTACGTCGTAGTGGTCCCGCTCGAAGGCGCGCGGCGGGCAGCCGATCGACGCGGCGAAGGCGTGCAGCTCGCCGAAGGAGACGTCGCTGACCAGGTGTGACCACAGGCGGCCGTGGCCCGGCCAGGTGGGCGGGTCGATGTACACCGTCATACGGACCCGCCCCCGCCCGGCCCGCCCCGCGCCTCGGACCCGTCCGGCCCGCCCAGCGCGCCGACCGCCGCGACCGCCACCCCCGCCTTCCCGCACACCCAGTGCGGGTCGGGCCCCAGCTCCGGCTCCACCTCCAGCGCGTGCGGCTCGCCCTCCACGCAGACCGGGCAGAGCGGCCAGCGCCCGTACCGTTCCATCAGCGCGTCCTGGACGTCCTGGGCGACCAGCCCCACCACGTACGCCACACCCTCGGGCCACTGCCCGACCCACCAGCGGCGGTGCGAGACCGACTCCTCGACCAGGGACACGACCTCGGGGCGCGCCACGTCCCCGGCGGCCAGGTCCGCGAGGACCAGCGCGCGGGCGGCGTGCAGCGCCAGTTCCAGCGGATCGGGGGTCGCGTCCGCGTCCGGATTCGCGTCCGGACCCGCGTGCGCGTCCGGATTCGCGTCCGGGTCCGGGTCCGCGTCCGGAGCCGCGTGCGCGTCCGGGCCCGGAATCTCGTCCGGGGTCGGGGTCTCGTCGTCCATTCCGCAATTGTCACCCGGGTGCCGCCCCACACCCCCCGAGGGGGGTTGACGGTCCGATTTGACGAAAATATCTTTCAAGGGTGACCCACGACGTGAAGGAAAGTTTCAGCGGTGACGCTCCCCCCGCCCCCGCCGCCCTCGCCGCCAAGGTGCGGACCCTCGCACCGACCATGACCCGCTCCATGCAGCTCGTCGCGGAAGCCGTCGCCGGTGACCCCGCCGGCTGCGCCGCCCTCACCGTCACCGGCCTCGCCGAACTGACCGGCACCAGCGAGGCCACCGTCGTCCGCACCGCCCGGCTCCTCGGCTACCCCGGCTACCGCGATCTCCGCCTCGCCCTCGCCGGCCTCGCCGCCCAGCAGCAGTCCGGCCGCGCGCCCTCCGTCACCGCCGACATAGCCGTGGACGACCCCATCGGGGACGTCGTCGCCAAGCTCGCCTACGACGAACAGCAGACCCTCGCCGACACCGCCGCCGGGCTCGACACCGTCCAGCTCGGCGCCGTCGTCGCCGCGTCCGCCGCCGCCCGCAGGATCGACATCTACGGCGTCGGCGCGTCCTCCCTCGTCGGCATGGACCTGGCGCAGAAACTGCTCCGTATCGGCCTCATCGCGCACTCCCACAGCGACCCGCACCTCGCCGTGACCAACGCCGTCCAGCTCCAGCCGGGCGACGTGGCCATCGCGATCACCCACTCCGGCTCCACCGGCGACGTCATCGAACCGCTCCGCGTCGCCTTCGACCGGGGCGCGACGACGGTCGCGATCACCGGCCGCCCGGACAGCCCGGTCTCGCAGTACGCCGACCATGTCCTGACGACCTCCACCGCCCGCGAGAGCGAGCTGCGCCCGGCCGCCATGTCCAGCCGTACGAGCCAGCTCCTCGTCGTCGACTGCCTGTTCATAGGTGTGGCGCAGCGTACGTACGAGACGGCCGCGCCCGCGCTCTCCGCGTCGTACGAAGCGCTCGCGCACCGCCACCGGCCGCGCGGCAACGCCCGCTGACGCGTCCGCTCCCCGTCGCGACGGCTCCACCGCGCATCTCCTTCCCACCGGCACCCGCACCCCCGGAAACCGGCGCCCGCACCCCCGGAAAGAAAGAGCCGCTTCCCCATGTCCTCCACGCACGACACGAACCACAAGAACCACACCCGCCACACGGACAACGGCGCGTACGGCGACCTCCGCGCCCAGCTCGACGCCCTCACCACCGAGGCGTTCCGCCCCGAACTGGCGGAGATCGACCGGCTTCCCACGCTCGACATCGCACGGATCATGAACGGCGAGGACGCCACCGTCCCCGCCGCCGTCGCCGCCCAGCTCCCCCGTATCGCCGCCGCCATCGACGCCACGGCCGAGCGCGTGGCCGACGGGGGCCGGCTGATCTACGCGGGCGCCGGTACGGCGGGGCGGCTCGGCGTGCTGGACGCCAGCGAGTGCCCGCCCACGTTCAACACCGACCCGGGCGAGGTCGTCGGCCTGATCGCGGGCGGCCCCGGTGCGCTGGTCACCTCGGTCGAGGGCGCCGAGGACTCCCGGGAACTGGCGGCGGCCGATCTGACGGCGATAAAGCTGACCTCGGCGGACACGGTCGTCGGCGTCTCCGCCTCCGGCCGCACCCCGTACGCGGTCGGCGCCGTCGAGCACGCCCGCGCCCTCGGCGCGCTCACCATCGGCCTCTCCTGCAACGAGGGCAGCGCGCTCGCGGCGGCGGCCGAACACGGTATCGAGGTCGTCGTCGGGCCCGAAATGCTCACGGGTTCCACCCGCCTCAAGGCCGGCACGGCGCAGAAGCTCGTCCTCAACATGCTCTCGACGATCACGATGATCCGGCGGGGCAAGACGTACGGGAACCTCATGGTCGACGTCCGCGCCTCCAACGAAAAGCTGCGCGCCCGCTCCCGCCGGATCGTCTCCCTCGCCACGGGCGCGTCCGACGACGAGATCGAGTCGGCGCTCGCCGCCACCGGCGGCGAGGTCAAGAACGCCATCCTGCTCGTCCTCGGCGCGGTCGACGGCCCGACGGCCGCGCGGCTGCTGACGGAGAACGACGGCCACCTGCGCGCCGCGCTGCTCCGCGCCCACGCGTCCCCCACCCCTTGACCTCCTGAAGCAAGGCAGCGCCGCATGGACAAGAACCGCGCCACAGCGGAAGCGATCCTCCCGCTCGTCGGAGGCGCCGCGAACGTCGCCTCCGTGGCCCACTGCATGACGCGGCTCCGCCTCGGGCTGCACGACCGTTCCCTGGTGCGGGAGGCGGAGCTGCGGGCGCTGCCCGCGGTGCTCGGGGTGGTGGACGACGCGACGTACCAGATCGTGCTGGGCCCGGGGACGGTGGCGCGGGTGACCCCGGAGTTCGAGGCGCTGCTGACGCGGCCCGGTACCCGGCCGACGCCGTCAACGCCCCCCACACCGTCCGCAGCATCTCCGTCCACACCGTCCGCACCGTCTCCGTCCACGGCTGACGGCCTGGCGGCGAAGGGCGAGGCTATCAGGTCGTCACGGAAGGCCAGGAACGCCACCCCGGTCAAGCTCCTCCTCCGCCGGATCGCCGACATCTTCGTCCCCCTGATCCCCGCCCTCATCGGCTGCGGCATCATCGCGAGCCTGGGCGGTCTGCTCACCAACCTCCACCTGCTGCCCTCCCTCGCCCCCGCGCTCGCCGCGCTCGCGTCCGGATTCATGTCGCTGATCGCGGTGTTCGTCGGCCACAACACGGCGAAGGAGTTCGGCGGCACCCCCGTCCTGGGCGGCGCCGTGGCCGCGGTCATCGTCTTCCCGGGCGTCGCGCACGTCGACGTGTTCGGCCGCCACCTCGCGCCGGGCCAGGGCGGTGTGCTGGGCGCGCTCGCCGCGGCGTTCCTCGCTACGCGTGTCGAGAAGTGGTGCCGGAGGCGGGTGCCGGAGGCGCTGGACGTCCTCGTCACCCCGACCCTGACCGTCCTCGTCGCCGGTCTGGCCACGCTGTACGGCCTGATGTACGTGGCCGGCGAAGTGTCCACCGCCATCGGTGACTTCGCCACCTGGCTCCTCACCTACGGCGGTTCCGTCGCGGGCCTCGTGCTGGGCGGGCTGTTCCTGCCGCTGGTGATGCTGGGCCTGCACCAGGCGCTGATCCCCCTCCACACGACGCTCATCGAGCAGCAGGGGTACACCGTGCTGCTCCCGATCCTGGCGATGGCGGGCGCGGGCCAGGTCGGCGCGGCGGCCGCGGTCCACGTACGTCTCCCCCGCAACACCTCCCTGCGCCGCACCATCCGCTCCGCCCTTCCCGCGGGCCTCCTCGGCGTGGGCGAACCCCTGATCTACGGCGTCTCGCTCCCCCTGGGCCGCCCCTTCGTCACGGCGTGCGTGGGCGGCGCGGCCGGCGGCGGCTTCGTAGGCCTGTTCCATCAGCTGGGCACGGCGGTCGGGGCGACGGCGATCGGCCCGTCCGGCTGGGCCCTCTTCCCGCTCCTGGCCGGCGACCGGGGCCTGGGCGCGGCGCTCGCGGTGTACGGGGGCGGGCTGCTGACCGGATACGTCACGGGGTTCGTCGCCACGTACTACTTCGGCTTCACGAGCACGATACTGGCCGGCCTCGGCACATCCCCGCCCGCGACCGGCGCGCCCACGCCCCCGCAGCCGGCCGCGGAGCCGTCCCCGACGCCCTCGGTGAGCTGACCGCCCGGGTCCTCAGCCGGCGGCGGCCGTGCGCAGGAACTCCACCAGGTCGTCCACGTCGTAGCCGAGCAGCGGCCCCCGCTCGGCGGCCATCAGCAGCAACTGGCCCACGATCGCCGCGCCGCGGCCGTCCGTGCCGTCGGCGGTCCAGTCCCAGAGCCCCTCGATCCCCAGGTCGGTCATGAGGACCCCGTACTCCTCCCGGATCTCCGCGCACAGCACCGCCACGGCGGCGAGCAGGGTGACGCCGGGGCGCTCGCAGCGAAGGCAGAAGTAGTCACCGTAGGGCTCGACCGAACACCCCTGCGGCGGAGCGGACCTGAGTACCCCGTAGCGCGGGGCGTAGAAGTCCGGTGCGCCCTCGGCTTCGCAGTGGATCAGCCGGAACCGGTGCAGGGGCCTGTGCGTTCGGGACGCCACATCCGTGTCCTCGGTGACCCGTGTCGCGTTCAATGTTCACTCCCACGCTCCGTATCGATTGTGTGCACACAGCGTGTCCGAGTGTGGTTAGCCTGAAAAGAGAAGCTGTCCCAACACCGCCACCTGTCCGAACCGGGAGATCCCCATGGCTGGACCCAAACCTCTCGATCCGTCCTCGTCGCCGCGCGCCATGCTCGGCGCGGAGCTGAGACACCGGCGGAACGAAGCGGACCTGTCCCAGGACGAGTTAGGGGCGGCGCTGTTCGTCAGCGGTTCGTTCATCGGGCAGTTGGAGGCGGGGACGCGCAGGATGCAGCCGGAGTACGCGACGCACTTCGACCAGACCTTCGGGACGGGCGGCTTCTTCCTCCGGAACTGCGAGGCGCTGAAGAAGTCCAGGTACCCGGACCACTTCGCCGAGGCGGCGGAGGCCGAGGCGGTCGCGACGATGATCCGGGAGTACGCGCCGCAGCTGATCCCGGGCCTGCTGCAGACGGGCCCGTACGCCACGGCGGTCTTCCGCGCGTACCACCCGACGGCTCCGGAGGACGCCATCGAGGAGCTGCTGGCCGCTCGGCTGGATCGGGCCGCATTGTTGAAGGACCCAACAAAACCGATGGTTTGGACGGTGCTCGACGAGGCGGTGCTGCGCAGGCCCGTGGGGAGCCCGGCCGTGATGGCGGAGGCGCTGCGCCATGTGGCGGCCATGACCCGGCGGCACCGGATCCTCGTACAGGTACTGCCGTTCGCGGCGGGCGCGCACGCGGCGCTGGAGGGCGCGCTCAAGCTGATGGCGTTCGAGGAAGCGCCTCCGCTCGTCTATCTCCAGAGCACCGGATCGGGTCAACTGCTGGACGATCCGGCGACGGTCACCCGACACGAACTGACTTACGATCTACTGGGGGCCACCGCGCTGTCACCGAGAGCATCCTTGGTCCTGATCGAATCAGTGGCGGAGGACTACGCGCGTGACGAGCAGCAGCCATGAGTACGTCCTGAGCGCGGCGAGCCGGCACAAGTCCAGCTACAGCGGAGGCACCGGCGGCAACTGCCGTGAAGTCGCCACGGAGTTCACCGGAGCGGCCATGTGGCGGAAGTCCACCTTCAGCGGCGGCAGCGGCGGTGACTGCCTTGAAGTCGCCGACGGCCTGACCGGCATAGTCCCCGTCCGCGACTCCAAGACCCCCCACGCCCCGGGCCTCGCCTTCCAGGCGCCCGTGTGGTCCGCCTTCGTCACCGAGGTCAAGACCGCCCGGCTGGAGACCCGGAGCGAGGCCCCGTCCGGCCGGTCATGAGACGTCCGGCGGCGAAGAGCGCGGACGCGGGCGGCACGTCGGGTCCTTCATGACGCCGGGGCGTCGCCGGGACGCCCGAGCGGAGGATTCGCCTCACGCCGCCCCACCTCACCTGGGGCCACCGCTCAACCGGCCATCCGGTAGCCGAAGTTCCCGCCCCCGGCGGAGCCGCCCAGCGTGCCCAGGTGGAAGCTGGTGGAGCCGACGCCGGTGACGCCGGTCGACGCGCCGGTGGGGAGCTTCCAGACGCGGCCCTTGTAGCCGTCCTCGCCGTTGCCGCCCACGTAGACCTCCGGGGCACCGTCCCGGTCGGTGTCGGCCACCGCCAGGGCCGAGCCGAAGTGGTCGTTGTTCTCCGAGGTGCTGGGAACACCCTTGCTGTTCTGGGTGAGGGACTTCGCACCGGTGGTGGTGATCCCGGAGGCGCTGCCGCGCAGTACGGTGATCGCGCCCGAGGCCGTGGTGGTCTCCGGGTCGGCGCCGGTCTCGTACGAGGCGCCGATGATCACGTCGTCGTAGCCGTCCTGGTCGGTGTCGCCGATGGCCAGCGCCGAGCCGAAGCGGTCGCCCTCCTCGTCCAGGCCCGGGACGCCGGCGCTCGCCTGCGTGTAGGAGCGGGCCTTCGGGGTGGCGCTGACGCCGTTCGGGCCGCCGTAGGCCACGTAGATCCTGTTGTCCTCCGGGTGGCCCGTCACCAGGTCCTGGTAGCCGTCCTTGTTCAGGTCGCCGAAGGCCGAGGGGTAGAAGGTGCTGTACGCCTGCGGTCCGCCGAAGCCGCTGCCCTTGACGAGGCCGGTGGCCGAGCCCTTCAGCACCAGACCTCCGGGCGTGCCGTTCCCGAGGACGACCCCTCCGCTGGCGACGATGTCGTCGATCCCGTCGCCGGTCAGGTCGCCCACGTGGACGACGGAGGTCAGCAGCTTGTCCTGGGAACCGGTGTCGCGGAACCAGACGCCCGCCGACGTTCCCGTCGTACGGTCGATCGGTCCGAGCCGTACGGAGAGGCCGTACGAGGTGCCGTTGTGGCCGCGCGTGACGAAGTCGTCGACCCCGTCGCCGTTGACGTCACCCACGCCGACGGTGCCGCCGAGGACCTTCGGGTCGTGGGCCCGGTAGGTGCCGGGTGCGACGGTGGTGCCCGCGCCGGTGAGGCCCTTGGCGCTCCCCCAGAGCACCGTGTGCCGCTCCGCCCAGTTGACCACCAGGTCGTCGTAGCCGTCGCCGTCGAGGTCCCCGTGGGCGCTGACCGCGCGCCACCTGCCGTCCTCGACCGGCTCACCGGGGACGCCCGGCGTGGCCTGGCTGATGATCGAGGCCGTGTCGTACGTCAGGCCGGTGGCGGAGCCGTACGCGACGGTGACGACGCCCGCCCGCTTGACTCCGTCGGCGGTCGCCGTGTGCGCGCCGATGGCGAGGTCCGGATAGCCGTCGCCGTTGAAGTCCGCTCCGGAGCCGGCGCCGGAGCCCGCCGCCCCGGCTCCCCCCGCCGTGCCCGTACGGGCGGCGGCCGTGCTCTCGGCGGCGGCCGGTGTCACGCCGCTGACGCCGAGCAGGGCGACCGTGCAGACCGCCGCCGTGGTGAGCGCTCTCCTGCGCATCAGAACCCCCCAGGTTCCCGTGGCGGCCCGGTGGGAGGGCCGCCGAAATAGCCGAACGAGTGTGATCATACGGTCCCCTCCGAGCCGCCACCCACCACCGGCGGCTCTTTACATACGGAGCCAACTCCCCTGTTTACAGGGGCAATTTGACGGCCAATATTCTTTGACGAAGGGGCCTGACGGATCATAGGGTCGGATGTGTCGGGTGAGCTGACCGACGGGGACCGACCGGGGGATCCAAGGGGGGAAGTTCAGCTCATCGAGGACGCGTGAAACATATCCGCGTCCTCGTTCCCGATCGGGCATGCGCGCGGCGTCGCGCTGCCGCATGCCCAATTCACCGGGAAGAAATTGAATCGGAGGTTCGCACGGGCATCGCTCGTGCTCACTTCCCGCACCGCGCCGGCTGTCGCCGGCACACCGACCGGTGCGACATCCGCGCAGGCCACGTACTACAGCGAGGGCATGCCGAAGCGGTCGTTCAACGTCAAAACCGTCGGCATCAACGACCAGTGGGCCAAGCACTTCGACACCGGCCGCAAGAACTGGAACGACGCCGGCGTAAAGGCGAAGATCGGCCGGAAGGCCGGCGCCAAAGCCTCGTTCACGGCCAACCGCTCCAGCGCGAGTTGGTACGGGGTTCACACGCCGTCCGGGACGCGGGCCAGACGGGCTTTCAAGATCCAGGTGAATGCCCGCACCATCGACCGGGATTCCGGTTCGAAGTACGACCAGTGGGTCCGCAGCGCCACCACGCGCGAACTCGGGCACGCGCCGAGTCTCCACGACAACCCGAATACGAGTAAAGCGTCGCTCATGAAGCACAGCCGTAATCGCGCGACGGTGCGGAAGCCGCCGGCGTACGACAAGTCCGAGGTGAAGAGGATCTACTCGTGACAGCGACACGGAACATTCTCGTCATCGGCGCCGCGGCCCTCGCCGCGTTCGGCGTCGTCGGCTGCTCCTCGGACGGCGGATCCACGAACGGATCCACGAACGGGTCCGGATCCGGGTCCTCGGCGCGGTCCGACGTCGTGGCGTACCACGCGGACCACCCCGCCTACGACTCGCTCGACGCGGTCATCGAGGAGTCCGGCCTCGTCGGCGACGGCTCCGCCGCCCGGACCGACGCCCGGACCACCGCCGGGGCTCGCCGGACCGCCCTGCTCGTCGACCGGGACGCCGAGACTCTGGTGGTGCACTCCGAGCCGCGAGGGGGAAGTACATGAGCCGCCTCACGCACCCGTACGGAGCCACCGTCAAGCTCCCCCACCCCGTGGGCATCACCCTGGAGACCGAGAAGCTCAAGGACCACACCCGCTGACGTCCGCCGGGAAAAGCCCGAGGGCGGCACCCCTTCCGCAAGCCGAAGCTCGAAGAAGGGATGCCGCCCCCGGTCAGGACGGTTGATCGACCGGCCGGCCGGACGCGGCGGGCGTCCGGGCGGCCTCAGGTCGATCAGAAGTCCATGTCACCGCCCGGCATGCCGCCGCCGGCCGGGGCCGAACCGGCCTTCTCCGGCTTGTCGGCGATGACGGCCTCGGTGGTGAGGAACAGCGCGGCGATGGACGCGGCGTTCTGGAGAGCGGAGCGCGTGACCTTCGCCGGGTCGATGATGCCCTCGGCGATCATGTCGACGTACTCGCCGGTCGCGGCGTTCAGGCCGTGACCGACCGTCAGGTTGCGGACCTTCTCCACGACGACGCCGCCCTCAAGACCACCGTTGACGGCGATCTGCTTGAGCGGAGCCTCCAGCGCGAGCTTGACGATCGCGGCACCGGTGGCCTCGTCGCCCGTCAGCTCAAGCTTCTCGAAGACCGAGGAAGCCTGGAGCAGAGCCACGCCACCACCGGCGACGATGCCCTCCTCGACGGCGGCCTTGGCGTTGCGCACCGCGTCCTCGATGCGGTGCTTGCGCTCCTTGAGCTCGACCTCGGTCGCGGCGCCGGCCTTGATGACGGCCACGCCGCCGGCCAGCTTCGCGAGGCGCTCCTGGAGCTTCTCGCGGTCGTAGTCCGAGTCGCTGTTCTCGATCTCGACACGGATCTGGCTGACACGGCCAGCGACCTGGTCGCTGTCGCCGCCACCGTCGACGATGGTCGTCTCGTCCTTGGTGATGACGACGTTGCGGGCGCGACCGAGCAGGTCGAGGCCGGCGTTCTCCAGCTTGAGGCCGACCTCCTCGGAGATGACCGTGCCGCCCGTGAGGATGGCGATGTCGTTCAGCATCGCCTTGCGGCGGTCACCGAAGCCCGGAGCCTTGACGGCGACGGACTTGAAGGTGCCCTTGAGCTTGTTGACGACCAGGGTCGACAGGGCCTCGCCCTCGACGTCCTCGGCGATGATCAGCAGGGGCTTGCCGGACTGGATGACCTTCTCCAGCAGGGGAAGGAGGTCCTTCACGCTGCCGATCTTGGAGTTGGCGATCAGGATGTACGGGTCGTCGAGCGACGCCTCCATACGCTCCATGTCCGTGGCGAAGTACGCCGAGATGTAGCCCTTGTCGAAGCGCATGCCCTCGGTGAGCTCAAGCTCAAGGCCGAAGGTCTGCGACTCCTCGACGGTGATGACGCCTTCCTTGCCGACCTTGTCCATCGCCTCGGCGATGAGCTCGCCGATCTGGGTGTCGGCGGCGGAGATGGAGGCCGTCGAAGCGATCTGCTCCTTGGTCTCCACGTCCTTGGCCTGCTCCAGCAGGGCGCCGGAGACGGCCTCGACGGCCTTCTCGATGCCGCGCTTGAGGGCCATCGGGTTGGCGCCGGCCGCCACGTTGCGCAGGCCCTCGCGGACGAGCGCCTGGGCGAGGACGGTCGCGGTGGTCGTACCGTCACCGGCGACGTCGTCCGTCTTCTTGGCGACTTCCTTGACCAGCTCGGCGCCGATCTTCTCGTACGGGTCCTCGAGCTCGATCTCCTTGGCGATGGACACACCATCGTTGGTGATCGTGGGGGCGCCCCACTTCTTCTCAAGGACGACGTTGCGGCCCTTGGGACCGAGGGTGACCTTGACGGCGTCGGCGAGCTGGTTCATCCCGCGCTCGAGACCGCGCCGTGCCTCCTCGTCGAACGCGATGATCTTGGCCATGTGAAGTGGTCCTCCCGGACGAATGGGGTCTCCCCTGCTCGAACGCAGCTGAGAGCTTGGGGAAGGATTCTCCGGACCGCGCTGGCGCCCGCGACGGACGGCCTGAGAGCCGACGGTTCCTTGCCCCGCCGACCCTTCGGGCCTCACCGACCCGGTCCTAAGTTGTCACTCTCACTTGCAGAGTGCTAACGCCAATAATTAGCACTCGACCCAGGAGAGTGCAAGCGTCCACAGGGCATCGCCGGGGGGTGGCGGCCGGTTGGACGGGTGGGCGCAGGCGTCCGCGGGACGCAGTCGGGGCAGGTGGCGGGTGGGCGGGGGCCGCTCGGCGACCGCGGGGTCACGCATGAGGGGCCCGCATCCCCGGGCGGGATGCGGGCCCCTCATGCGTGAGTGCGAGTCTTTACCGAGTACCTGAGTGCGTCGGTGGCCGATCGCGCCGGGATCAGACGGCGAGCTTGACCATGTCCGCCTGCGGACCCTTCTGGCCCTGCGAGATCTCGAACTCCACTCGCTGACCTTCTTCAAGGGTGCGGTAACCGTCCATCTGGATCGCGCTGTAGTGGACGAATACATCCGCACCACCGTCGACCGCGATGAAGCCGTAGCCCTTCTCCGCGTTGAACCACTTGACGGTGCCCTGAGCCATGCCAACTCCCCTATTACTGGCCCTTGCACGGGGCCACACTTCGCGCCGGAACGCGTCGACCGCGGCTGAATGTATCTGCCCAACTGCCCTCTGCAACAGGTCAATCGGACGAGAATTCTGGGCGTGGCCGAACACGCATAGTGCTGAATCCACTGCGTTCCGGGACAAGTCGGGCCGGGCAAAGCGTACGTACGCCGCAAAAGGCTCCAGGACTTTGCCCTCATGTTGTCGCGTTCTCGCTCGCGTGCGGAGCGGGCGACAGTGGGGCGTTCCCACACTCTACCGTGCTCAACCATGTAGAACGGTCCCCTCCGCTTCTCTTGCGGAGAGGACCGTGTCCGGTGGATTCGGGGGCGTCAGCCGCCGGCGACCGCCGGGATGATCGAGATGCCCGCGCCCGCCGGAGTGGCGGTCTCCAGGCCCTGTTCGAAGCGGATGTCGTCGTCGTTCACGTACACGTTGACGAAGCGGCGCAGCTTGCCCTGGTCGTCCAGGACGCGCCCGGAGATGCCCGGGTGGTTCGTCTCCAGCGACTGGATGACCTCGGAGAGGGTGGCGCCCTCCGCCGGAACCTCGGCCTGGCCACCGGTGTAGGTGCGGAGGATGGTGGGGATACGGACCTTGACGCTCATCGTGGGAAGCCTTTCTGCGGTCTGCGGAGTCGGTGGGCCGGCTCGCGGGAGTCGGTGGATCAGCTCACGGCGAGGCCCGCGTCGCGGAACGCGTCGAGGCTCGGGCGGATCGTCGCCGTCGGGCCGGTCGTCGGCGCCACGGCGTCCAGCGTCTTGAGCCCGTCACCGGTGTTGAGGACGACGGTGGTGAGGGACGGGTCGAGCACGCCCGCCTCGATGAGCTTCTTCGTCACGCCGACGGTCACCCCGCCCGCGGTCTCCGCGAAGATGCCCTCGGTGCGCGCCAGCAGCTTGATCGCGTCGACGATCTGCTCGTCGTTGACGTCCTCCACCGCGCCGCCGGTGCGCCGGGCGATGTCCAGGACGTACGGGCCGTCGGCCGGGTTGCCGATCGCCAGGGACTTGGCGATGGTGTCCGGCTTCTGCGGGCGTACGACGTCGTGCCCGGCCTTGAAGGCGGTGGAGACCGGCGAGCAGCCCTCGGCCTGGGCGCCGAAGATCCGGTAGGGACGGTCCTCGACGAGGCCGAGCTTGATCAGCTCCTGGAGCCCCTTGTCGATCTTCGTGAGCTGCGATCCCGAGGCGATCGGGATGACGATCTGGTCCGGCAGCCGCCAGCCGAGCTGTTCGCAGATCTCGTACGCGAGGGTCTTGGAGCCCTCTCCGTAGTACGGCCGCAGGTTGACGTTGACGAAGCCCCAGCCCTCGCCCAGCGGGTCGCCGATGAGCTCGGAGCAGAAGCGGTTGACGTCGTCGTAGTTGCCCTCGATGCCGACCAGGTCCCCGCCGTACACCGCGGCCATGACGACCTTGCCCTGCTCCAGGTCGTGCGGGATGAACACGCAGGAGCGGAAGCCGGCGCGGGCCGCGGCGGCGCCGACGGCGCCCGCGAGGTTGCCGGTGGAGGAGCAGGAGAGGGTGGTGAAGCCGAAGGCGCGGGCGGCCTCGACGGCGATGGCGACGACGCGGTCCTTGAAGGAGTGCGTCGGGTTGCCGGAGTCGTCCTTGATGTGGAGCGAGCCGGTGATCCCCAGTTCACGGGCGAGGTTGTCGGCCTTGACCAGCTTCGTGAAACCCGGGTTGATGTTGGGCTTCGAGGCGACGTCGGCGGGGACGGGCAGCAGCGGCGCGTACCGCCAGATGTTGTCCGGGCCCTCGGCGATGCGCTTCTTCAGCTCTTCGGGGGTGCCGCTCGGCAGGTCGTACGCGACTTCGAGCGGCCCGAAACAGCTCGCGCAGGCGAAGATGGGGCCGAGTTCGAAACGCTCTCCGCATTCGCGGCACGAGAGTGCGGCGGCGGGTCCGAGGTCGACGGTCTCGTTCGTGACGGTCTCGTTCGTACCGCTCGGGACGGTCTGCACAGCCATGGTGGCGAGGCCCTTTCTCCTCATCTTCCTCGCGACGTACTTCGCCGCAAGACGGAATTGGCACCTTCCCCACCGTGACCTCGCGGTCGGCGGGATGGTTGCCGGGACTTCGACGGGCCGTTCCCTCAGTCCCTCTGGATGAGCGCTATGGCGCCGGAACCTGGGCCCGGTGCGTTTGTTCACGTGATGACCCCGGCATGCGGTGGTCATTCGTGTTGTTCAAGACTGTAACCGAAGGTGTGAAGGGTTGAGATAGTCGTCCGCACCGCGAGATGGATCACGTTCGGCGCCCGGGGACCCGCGCGCCGGCGGGCGAATGACCGCACATGTCAAGGATCGCGCAGGGAGTACCGAACGTGCTGGAAGAGGTGGAGCACTGGCTGACCAGGCGTTCCTGGTCGGCCGGGGACCGTACGCTCGACCGGCTCCTGGCGGCGAAGGCGGCGCGCGGCAGCACCGTCAGTGTGGTCCTGCCCGCGCTCGACGAGGAGGAGACGGTCGGCGCGATCGTCTCCGTCGTCCGGCGGGAGCTGATGGAGCGGGTCCGGCTCGTCGACGAGCTGGTGGTGATCGACTCCGGCTCCACCGACCGTACGGGTGAGGTCGCCGCGGCGGCGGGCGCGCGGGTGGTGCACCGGGACACGATCCTGCCGCGGCTGCCCGCGCTGCCCGGCAAGGGCGAGGTGCTGTGGCGGTCGCTGCTGGTGACGAGCGGCGACATCGTGTGCTTCGTCGACGCCGATCTGCGGGAGTTCTCGCCGGATTTCGTCTCCGGGATCGTGGGCCCGCTGCTCACCGAGCCCGAGGTGCAGTTCGTGAAGGCGATGTACGACCGGCCGCTGGGCGGCGGCGGTACGCGGGGGGAGGCCGGCCAGGGCGGCCGGGTGACGGAGCTGGTGGCGCGCCCGCTGCTCAACCTGCACTGGCCGCGGCTGGCCGGTTTCGTCCAGCCGCTGGGCGGGGAGTACGCGGCGCGCCGCTCGCTGCTGGAGCGGCTGCCGTTCCCGGTGGGATACGGCGTGGAGCTGGGCCTGCTGGTGGACGCGCTCCACACGGTGGGGCTGGACGCGCTGGCCCAGGTGGACGTGGGGGTACGGCTCCACCGCCACCAGGACGACCGGGCGCTGGGGCGGATGGCCGCGGCGATCTACCGTACGGCGCAGCTCCGGCTCCAGCGGGGCCATCTCGTACGGCCGCGGCTCACGCAGTTCGAGCGGGGCGAGGACGGTTTCACGCCGCGTACGCACGCGGTGGACACGGAGGAGCGTCCACCGATGCGGGAGATCACGGAGTACACGGCCGGACGCGCGGCGTAACGTCAGATCATCGCACTACTTGCCTACATTGCTGCCTCATGGGCATGAATCTGGCGTTTTCGAGGGCTTCGGAGTTCACGCGGGTGCTGGCACAGGCCGGGTCCACGGCCGAGCGGCTGTGGCTGCTGGGCGGGATGACGTTCGCGCTGACAGCGGCCGGGGTGGTCGCGCTGGCGGCGGCGCGCGGGCGCCGCGACTGACCGGGCGCGGGCGCCGTGACTGACCGGGCGCGGGCACATCGACCGGCGGGGAGGCGTGGGGACGTCACACAAGGCCGTACGTTTGAGCGTTTCCGCGACGGGCTAGGTTTCGCGACATGGTTACCGAGCCGTCCGTCACCCCCGCGCCCGCCCGCGTCCTCGTGGCGTCCAACCGCGGCCCCGTCTCGTACACGCGGCGCGACGACGGCACGCTGGAGGCCAGGCGCGGCGGCGGCGGGCTGGTGTCGGGCCTGTCGGCCATCGGGTCGGACGACGATGCCGTCTGGGTGTGCGCGGCGCTCGGCGAGGGCGACCGGGAGGCCGTACGGCGTACGGAGGGCCGCCTCGACCCGGCCGACACGGGCGGGCAGCGGGTACGGATGCTGGGCATCGAGCCCGAGGTGTACGCCGCCGCGTACAACGACATCGCCAACTCGACGCTCTGGTTCGTCCACCACATGCTCTACCAGACCCCGCTGGAGCCGTCCTTCGGCCCGGAGTTCCGCGAGCGGTGGGCCGCGTACGAGACGTACAACCGCGCCTTCGCCGAGGCGCTGGCGCAGGAGGCGGCCGAGGGCGCGGCGGTCCTGGTCCAGGACTACCACCTGGCGCTCGTCCCCGGGATGCTCCGGGCGCTCCGCCCCGACCTCAGGATCGGGCACTTCTCGCACACGCCGTGGGCGCCCGCCGAGTACTTCCGGCTGCTGCCCGACGACATCGCGGAGCGGCTGCTGCTGGGCATGCTCGGCGCCGACCGGCTGGGCTTCCTGACCTGGCGGTGGGCGGGGGCGTTCAAGGAGTGCGCCCGCTCGGTACTGGCGGACCACGGCCTGACGGCGCACTGGCCGGAGGACGGGGCCGGCGACGGGGCCGAGGACGGCGGGCGCCACCTCACCTGCCCGCGCGGCAGCGCCCCCGGCCCCTCCGGCGGCCGGACGTACCTCGCGGTCCACGGCCTGGGCGCCGACGGCGACTTCCTGCGCGAACGCGCGCACCGCCCGGACGTCGCCGAGCGGATGGCGACCCTGCGCGGACAGATCGGCGTCACCCCGGACGGGGCCGACCGGAGGACGATCGTCCGGGTGGACCGTACGGAGCTGTCCAAGAACATCGTCCGGGGCCTGCTCTCCTACCGGCAGCTCCTGCTCGACCACCCCGAGTGGCGCGAGCGCGTCGTCCACGTGGCCTTCGCGTACCCCTCCCGGCAGGACCTGGCGATCTACCGCGCCTACACGGAGGAGGTCCAGCGGGTCGCCGACGGGATCAACGCGGAGCTGGGCACGCCCGGCTGGACCCCGGTCGTCCTCCACGTCCAGGACGACTTCGCCCGCTCCCTGGCCGCGTACCGCATGGCGGACGTGGCACTGGTCAACCCCATCCGCGACGGCATGAACCTGGTCGCGAAGGAGATCCCCGTCCTCTCCGAGCGCGCCTGCGCGCTGGTGCTGTCACGGGAGGCGGGCGCGTACGCGGAGCTGGGCGAGGACGCGCTGGTGGTGAACCCGTACGACATCAACGCGACGGCCGCCGCCCTCCACGAGGCCCTGACCATGCCCACGGCCGACCGCACGGACCGCGCCAAACGCCTCGCCGCGGCGGCGACGGCCCTGCCCCCGCAGCGCTGGTTCCTGGACCAGCTGGAGGCGCTGCGGGCCTGAGGTCCTCTCCAGACCTACGGGGCTACGGGGCGGCCGTACGCGCCAGCGCCGCCAGGAAGTCCGCCAGGGCCGCCGGGCCGGGGAGGGCGAGGTCGGCCCGTTCGGTCAGTTCGGGGACTTCGGTGCCGCTGCAGACCAGGAGGCCCGGGTGGCCCTCCGAGCGGAGTTTCTCGACCGCCGCGTAGGCCGGCAGGTCGCCCAGGTCGTCGCCCGCGTACAGGACCGTCTCGGCGCCGACCTCGCGGACGTACTCCAGCAGCGCCACGCCCTTGTCGACGCCCGGCGGGCGCAGCTCCAGGACCATGCGGCCCGGTTCTACGATCAGGCCGTGGCGCGCGGCGAGGGAGGCGAGGGGGTCGCGCAGCGCCTCGAAGGCGGCTTGCGGGTCGGTGGCGCGGCGGGTGTGGACGGCGACCGCGCGGCCCTTCTCCTCGATCCAGGTGCCGCGCCAGGCGCCGAACTCTTCGAGGAATCCGGGGAGTTCGGCGCGTACGGCCGCGACGCCCTCGTGCGGGGCGGGGGCGTGGACCGTACCGGAGACGGCGTCCCAGCGTTCGGCGCCGTAGTGGCCGAGGACGACCAGGTGTTCCAGCCCCGGCACTCCGGCGAAGCCGCCGTACCGTACGGCGACCGCGGCGGGGCGCCCCGTGACCACCGCGACGGAGGCGACGCGTGGGGCGAGGGCGGCGAGGGCGGGGAGCGCGCGCTCGTGGGCGCGGGCCTGTTCGGGGTCGGGGACGATGTCGGCGAGGGTGCCGTCGAAGTCGAGCGCGACGACGGCACCGCCGGGCCGGGCGAGAAGCGCGGCCAGGCCGTCGGCGCCGGCGGGGGTGGTCGGTTCCGGCAGGGAGTACGCGTGGCTGCCCATGCTCCGACCCTATCCACGTCAACCGCCGTACGGGCGGAAATCCGGTCCGCGTCTTCGGTCAGCGGAGGTCGCGGCGCGCCGCCCTGACCCTGCGGAGCCGGTTCACCGTCACCGGGTCGTGCTCCGCGGCCCTCGGGTCGTCCAGCAGCGCGTTCAGGAGCTGGTAGTAGCGCGTCGGGGAGAGGCCCAGCCGCTCGCGGATCTCCCGCTCCTTGGCCCCGGGGCCCGGCCAGCCGCGCCCCTCCATGGCGAGTACGGCACGGTCCCGCGCGGACAGGGCCGGGGCGGGGGCGGCGTCGGGGGCAGCCTCCGGATCCGGGTCGGGGACGGTCCCCGGGGCGGGGGCGGCCTCCTGGTCCCGCTCCGGGGCGGCCTCGGGGTCCGGATCGGGGGCGGCCTCCGGGGCCGGGGCAGCCCCCGGGTCAGAGGCGGCCTCCGGGTCCGGGTCCGGGTCAGGGGCCGAGTGGGGCGTGGTCATATCAGTGACACGCTACTCGGAGGCCTCCGCCGCCGACGCGTCCCTGGCGATCTGCCCCAGCACCGCCCCCGGGTTCTCCCCGCGCTCGACCGCCCTGCCGATGTTCTTCTTGAAGCTCTCGCTCACCTGCGACCACGTGTTCTTGCCGTACGGGAACAGCTCCGAGTCGGGCAGCGCCGTCAGGAACGTCCTGACGTCCTGGTGCTCCGGGTCGGCGAGCATCGCCTCGTTCGCGCTGTAGGTGACCGGCAGCAGGTCGTACTGGCCGGCGAAGCTGAGCACGTTCTTGTCCTCGTACGCGAAGTCCAGGAACTTTCCGATCTCCTGGCGGTGGCCGTTCTGCTTGAACGCCATGACCCAGTCGGCGACGCCGACCGACGACTTCGCGGCGCCGTTCTCGCCGGGCAGCGGCACCGTGCCGACCTTGATGCCCCGCTTCACCGCGTCCTTCATCAGCGTCGGGTGGCCGTTGAGCATGCCGACCTGGCCGCTGGTGAACGCCTTGAAGGCGGTGGCACGGTCCAGCTTCCCGGGCGCGACCGGGCCGGTCAGCCCCGCGCCGACGAGGTTCTTCTGGAGCCAGGTGAAGGTGGCGACGTTCACCGGTGAGTCGATGCTGTACGAGCCGTCGGCGGTGTCCGTGACGCCGCCCCCGCCGCTCAGCAGCCACATCAGCGCCTCGCCCTGCGCCTCCTCGGTGCCGAGCGGCAGCGCGAAGGGGGTCGTCACGCCGTCCGCCTTGAGCGCCTCGGCGTCGGACTTGAGGTCGTCCCAGTCCTTCGGGGCGCTCACCCCGGCCGACTTGAAGAGGTCCTTGTTGTAGAAGAGCAGCCGGGTGGAGGCGATGAACGGCATCCCGTACTGAATACGGTTGACCTCACCGGCCTCGGAGAGCTGGTCGAGGAAGTTCGCCTGAGTGGGTACGGAGAGCAGATCGTCGGCCGCGTAGAGCTTGTCGTCCTTGGCGTAGTCGGAGTACGAACCGACCTGCGCGATGTCGGGGGCGTTGCCCTCCTCGACCATCCGCGCGACATCGGCGTCGATCGTCTTCCACGGCCGGATGTTTATGTCGATCTTGATTCCGGGATGGCCGGCCTGGAACGAACTCGCCACCGACTCCCAGTAATTCCGGGAAGTGTCCTCGGAGTTGGTGCCGTACTCCGCGGCGACCACCTTGAGCGTGACATCCGCGCTGCCCGAGGCGCCCGCGCACCCCGCCAGCGTCACCGTCATGCCGAACGCGGCCACCGCGGCCGCCATGGTCCGGTAACCGCGGTAACCCTGATGACACTCTCGTACAGGTCGCACAGGTCTGTTCCCCGCCTTTTCTGTTTTCTTGCCGCTGCGCGTAAGGCCCTCGACCGGTCCCCCGTGACGCACTGTTGGACGCGCTGTCGCCGACTGCCGGTATCCATCAGCCGGTTTCGATCAGTCGGGTATCGAGCAAGTGATTTTCCCTCACACAAAGGTTTGAGGTCTACCGTGCGGCGGTTGCGCTTCCGCAACGTCCGATATCCCCGGTCCACACGGGGTGAATGTTCTGTTCTTTTGTATGGGCCGACAACAATCCGGAGCCATCAGAGGCCGGAGGTACGCCACCGGGCCATCAGGGGCGCGCCACCGAGCCATCGGGCGTAGTGGACTAGACCTTTCACGGGTTCACACGCGAGACTGTCCCCGTGAGATCCGACAGGCACGCCAGACACGTCATCGCCCTGGATGTGGGCGGCACCGGGATGAAGGCCGCCCTCGTCGGCGCGGACGGCTCGCTGCTGTACGAGACGCGGCGCGCGACGGGCAGGGAGCGCGGCCCCGAGGCCGTCGTCGAGACCATCCTCGCCTTCGCCGCGGAGCTGCGCGCGTACGGCGCCGAGCACTTCGGGGGGAGCGCGGTGGCCGCCGGGGTCGCCGTGCCCGGCATCGTCGACGCCGAGCGCGGGATCGCGCGGTACGCGGCGAACCTGGGCTGGCGCGACCTGCCGCTGCGGGATCTGCTCGGGGCGCGGCTGGGCGGCGTACCGGTGGCGCTCGGGCACGACGTACGCACCGGCGGCCTCGCGGAGGGCAGGCTCGGCGCGGGCCGGGGCGCGGACCGCTTCCTGTTCGTACCACTGGGCACGGGGATCGCCGGGGCCATCGGCATCGACGGCGCCATAGAGGCGGGCGCGCACGGCTCCGCGGGCGAGATCGGCCATGTCGTGGTGCGCCCGGACGGCCCCGTGTGCGGCTGCGGCCAGCGCGGCTGTCTGGAGACCCTGGCGTCCGCCGCCGCGGTGACCCGCGCCTGGCGGCTGGCGAGCGGCGACCCGGAGGCGGACGCGGCGGACTGCGCGAAGGCCGTCGACTCCGGCGACCCGGCGGCCGTACGGGTGTGGCACGACGCGGTCGACGCGCTGGCCGCGGGCCTGGTCACCGCGCTCACCCTGCTGGACCCGCGCACCCTGATCATCGGCGGCGGGCTCGCCGAGGCCGGCGACACCCTGTTCACGCCGCTGCGCGACGCGGTGGCGGAGCGGATCACGTTCCAGAAGCTCCCCGAGATCGTCCCCGCGGCGCTCGGGGACACGGCGGGCTGTCTGGGAGCGGGGCTGCTCGCCTGGGACCTGGTGGACGCCGGGGCCTCCCCGGGCGCGGCGGTCGCGCAGGCCCCGCCCGGTACCACGGTCGCGGGGGCCTCAGGGGCCTCCTCTCCCGCCGGCTCCGCCCCCTCCTCCCGCGCCCCGCACGAAGGACCGTCCGACACCACCCCGTCACTCGCACCGGAGGTAACCGCCTGATGGCCGCTCGCGTCACATCCGCCGTACGCGCCGAACCCACCGTCCTCACCGGCGCCCGGGTGGTACTGCCCACCGGGACCGTGGACGGCGGACGGGTGATCGTCCAGGGCGGCCGGATCGCGGGCCACGCCCCGGCGGACGCCGCCACCCTGGACCTGACGGGCCACTGGCTCGTCCCCGGCTTCGTCGACCTCCACAACCACGGCGGCGGCGGCGCCTCCTTCACCTCCGGTTCCGTGGACGACGTACTCAAGGGCATCCGTACACACCGCGAACACGGCACCACCACGCTCGTCGCCTCCGCCGTCACCGGCGAGATGCACTTCCTCGCCCAGCGCGCCGGGCTCCTCTCCGAACTGGTCGAGCAGGGCGACCTCGCCGGGATCCACTTCGAGGGGCCCTTCATCTCCCCCTGCCGCAAGGGTGCCCACAGCGAGGAACTGCTGCGCGACCCCGACCCGGCCGAGGTGCGCAAGCTGATCGACGCGGCGCGCGGCACGGCCAGGATGGTCACGCTCGCCACCGAACTCCCGGGCGGCATCGACTCCGTACGGCTGCTGGCGGAGCACGGCGTGATCGCCGCGATCGGGCACACGGACGCGACGTACGAGCAGACCGTCGAGGCCATCGACGCGGGCGCGACCGTCGCCACGCACCTCTTCAACGCGATGCCGCCGCTCGGCCACCGGGTGCCGGGACCGATCGCCGCGCTGCTGGAGGACGAGCGGGTCACCGTCGAGCTGATCAACGACGGTACGCATCTGCACCCGGCCGCCCTGGAACTGGCGTTCCACCGCGCGGGCGCGGACCGCGTCGCGTTCGTGACGGACGCGATGGACGCGGCGGGCTTCGGCGACGGGCGCTACCAACTCGGCCCGCTCGCCGTCGAGGTGAAGGACGGGGTCGCCCGGCTGGCGGAGGGCGGCTCGATCGCGGGCTCGACGCTGACACAGGACACCGCGTTCCGGCGGGCGGCGACGGTGGACCGGCTGCCCGTGGAGGACATCGTCCGGGCGATCTCCGCCAACCCGGCGAGACTGCTCGGCGTGTACGACAAGGTCGGCTCGCTGGAGCCGGGCAAGGACGCCGACGCGGTGGTACTGGACGCGGACTTCGGTCTCAAGGGCGTGCTGCACAAGGGGGAATGGGTGATCGACCCCCGCGTCGGCTGACCCGGCGCGGGTACGGAAGCGGTCGGCCCGGGGTCTGGGCCAACCGCTTTCTTTTTGACATGATCGCTACGGCGCTCCAAGGACCAGGCGCCCCGGCGATCCACCACGCGACCGCGTACCCAGGCAGGGGGATGGATGATCCTGACGGTGACGCTCAACGCCGCGCTGGACATCACGTACCGCACGCCCGCGCTCGTCCCGCACACCACCCACCGCGTCAGCGAGGTCGTCGAACGCCCCGGCGGCAAGGGCGTGAACGTCGCACGGGTGCTGTCCGCGCTGGGGCACCGGACCGTGGTGACCGGGTTCGCGGGCGGCCGGACCGGCGACGTCCTGCGGGAGTTGCTGGGCGGCAGCGGCCGGCCCGCCGCATGGAGCGGCGGGCCCCGCGCCACCGGTCCGGTCGACGCGCTGCTGCCGATCGCCGGGTCCACCCGGCGCACCATCGCCGTCGTGGACGCCTCGACCGGCGACACCACCCAGCTCAACGAGCCGGGCCCGGTGGTCTCCGCCGCCGAGTGGACCGGCTTCCTCTCCCACTACGACCGGCTGCTGCGCACCGGCGCCGAGGCCGTGGCGCTCTGCGGCAGCCTGCCGCCCGGCATCCACGTCGGCGCGTACGCCGAGCTGATCCGCCGCGCACGCGCCGCCGGGGTCCCCGTACTCCTCGACACCAGCGGCGAACCCCTGCGCCGGGGCGTCGCCGCCCGCCCCGACCTCGTCAAGCCGAACGCCGACGAACTCGCCCGCCTCACCGGCTCCCGCGAGCCGGAGCGCGCCACCCAGGACGCCCGGCGGCGCGGCGCCCACGCGGTCGTCGCCTCGCTCGGCCCGGACGGGCTCCTCGCGGTCACGCCGGACGGCGTCTGGCGCGCGGTGCCGCCGGACACCGTGCGGGGCAATCCGACGGGCGCGGGCGACTCGGCGGTGGCCGGGCTGCTCTCGGGGCTCGTCGAACGCCTGCCGTGGCCGGCCAGGCTCAGCCGCGCGGTCGCGCTGTCGACGGCGACGGTACTGGCCCCGGCGGCGGGCGAGTTCGACGCGCGCGGGTACGAGGAGCTGCTGCCCCGCGTCACGGTGACGGGGACCGGGCGGCCGGTCCCCGAATGAGCCTGAACCGGAACCGGAACCGGATCCCGCTGCGACACCGGTGTCGGAGCCGAAACCGGTGCCGGAGCCGGAATGAGCTGGAGAACAGAGGACCACATGCCACTCGTCACCACCGCTGAACTCGTCTCGGCCGCCGCGGCCCGGGGCCACGGGATCGGCGCGTTCAACGTGATCACCCTGGAGCACGCGGAGGCCATCGCGGAGGGCGCCGAGCGGGTGGGGGCGCCGGCGATCCTCCAGATATCGGAGAACGCGGTGCGGTTCCACGGCGGCCGGCTCGGCGCCGTGGCCGCCGCCACCGCCGCGGTGGCCCGCGCCGCCTCCGTACCGCTCGCGCTCCACCTCGACCACGTCGAATCCGCCGAACTGCTGCGCGCCGCACCGGCCGAGGGGTTCAGCTCGGTGATGTTCGACGCGTCGAAGCTGCCGTACGCGGAGAACCTGAAGGCGACCGCCGAGGCGGTGCGGTGGGGCCATGACCACGGTGTCTGGGTCGAGGCGGAGCTGGGCGCGGTGGGCGGCAAGGAGGGCGACGGCGCGGACGGCGGCGGTCCCGCGCTGGACGCGCACACGCCCGGCGTACGGACGGACCCGGCCGAGGCGGCGGTCTTCGTCGCCGAGACGGGCGTCGACGCGCTGGCCGTCGCCGTCGGCTCGTCCCACGCGATGACCCGGCGCACGGCCGCCCTCGACCACGCCCTGGTCGCCGCCCTGCGCGAGGCCGTCCCCGTACCGCTGGTCCTGCACGGCTCCTCGGGCGTCCCGGACGAGGAGATCCGCCGCGCGGTCGCCGCGGGCATGGTCAAGGTCAACGTCGGCACGGCGCTCAACACGGCCTGTACGGAAGCGGTACGGGCCCATCTCGCCGGGCATCCGGCGACGGTCGACCCCCGGAAATACCTCGCCCCGGCTCGCGAGGCGATGGCCGGGACGGTGGCGGGGTTCCTGCGGGTCGTCAGCTCTCCACAGGCGTGACGGTCAGCTCTTCGGGGGCGTGACCTCAAGCCAGTCGAGGATGGCGTCGCACTGGTTGCCCTGCTCGCAGGAGATCTTGAGGGTGTTCTTGCCCGCCTGGAGCTCGACCGGCGCCCAGGTGGTCTGCCAGTTCTTCGCCAGATCCGGGTCGTCGGAGCTGATGAAGTTCTTCAGCCCGAGGGGAGAGTTGTTCGCCTTGCCGTTGACGGTCAGCGTGGCGTTCGCGTCCTTGGCCGGGATGGCGTAGCGCACGGACAGCGCGTAGCTGCCGGCTTCCTTGATGTCGGCGGTCCAGGTCACGGAGGCGCCGACGGCGTTGAAACCGGTCACGTACGAGCCGTTGGTGCCCTCGGCCCCGTCGATGTCCGTGGCGAGCGCGGCGGGCGGCCCCAGCTTGAGGGTCGCCGCGTCCTGCTTGGGCAGTTCGATGCCGTCGGCGGACGAGTCGCCGCCGTTCTCCTCGTCCTTGCCGGACGCGGACGGGCTCGGGTCCGTCGTCTGACCGACCGACGCCCCCGGGTCCGACGGCCCCGCCTCGTTCTTGTCCTTGTCGCTGTTGCTGGAGAGCAGCGCCGCTGTGATGCCGATCACCACGATCGCGACCACCGCGATCGCGCCGATGAGCAGGCCCCTGGTGTTCGGGCCGCGTCCGCCGCCACGGCCGCCGCCGCGTCCGCCGCCGCGCGGGGCGGGGACCTGGGTGGTGGTGGCGCCGTGCTGCTGCGGGGGCGCCTGCTGGCCGTAAGGAGCCTGGCCGTACGCCTGCTGCTGGCCGTGGGCCGCCTGCTGCGGCGGCACCGCCTGCTGCCCGTACTGGCGCTCGCCGACCGTCCTGACCTGGTTGTACGACGTCCTGGGGACGCCCGGCTGGGTGGCCGGACCCGGGTAGCCGTAACCGCCTTGGCGCCGCTGACCGGCGCCCGCCGCTGCCTGTCCGTCTTCGTACAGGTAGCCGAACGGGTCGTCGTCCTCGGGCTTGTTCGCGCCGTTGTTCCCGGCCGTCATCGGTGGTCACTCCTTACCATCTCGCCAGCGTCGCCGACCGGCCGAGCCTACCTCGTGCGGGCAAGACTACGGACGGGTCTTGACGGGTGGCTGCCAGTCTGCGGCCCTTGGGTGAACAACCGATCGCGGACATGTCCCAGCCCTGTCCCGAACGGCCCGCGCCCACGGCCCCAGGTGTGCCGCCCTGCCCGCCGTCTACCCCGGGGAACGCGTCCGGCACCTTCCGGGAGGGGCGCCGCCCGGACAGCCTCCCGCTCCCCCGCCCTTACGTCGCGTTACCCCGCCCGCCGCTGCACCTGCTTGCGGGAGCGCTTCTCGACGTACATCCGCTGGTCCGCGGATTGCAGGACTTCCTCGACCGACATTCCGCAGCTGGCCCAACTGATGCCGAAGCTGGCGCCGACCCGGACGGCCCGGCCGTCGACCCTGATCGGCGGGATGATCGCGTTCCGCAGCCGTACGGCGAGGTCGGCGGCGTCCGCCGAGCCGAGGCCGTCGGCGAGGACGACGAACTCGTCGCCGCCGAGCCGGGCCACGGTGTCGCCGTCGCGTACGCCGGTGGTGAGCCGGCGCGCGACCTCGATCAGCACCTCGTCGCCGGTGTTGTGGCCGAAGCGGTCGTTGATGGACTTGAACCCGTCGAGGTCGCAGAAGAGGACCGCGAGCCCCTTCGTGCCGTCGTCCGCGTCGCCCTCGGCGGGCGCGACCAGGTGGACGTGGTGGTCGAAGGGGCCGGCGCCGGGGACCGGGCCCCCGTCGCGTACGCCACCGCGCCGGCCCGCGTGCTCCTCGTAACCGTCCTGCCCGGCGTAACCGTCGTAGCCGGCATAGGCGTCACCCGGGCCGCCCGGACCGTGGGCGCCCGCGTACGCGTCGTACGTGTCGTAGCCGGGCTCGTACAGGACCGTGCCCTCGTACCCCCCGTACGCCGCGTCCAGGGCCTCGACGGCGGTCTTCTCCCGCGTGGCGAACGGGCGCGAACAGAGCCGGGCGCTGAGGCGGGAGCGCAGCTCCGCGCTGTTGGGCAGGCCGGTGAGGGAGTCGTGCGAGGCGCGGTGGGCGAGGTGGAGTTCGCGGCTCTTGCGCTCCTCGATGTCCTCGACGTGGGTGAGGAGGAAGCGGGGGCCGTCCGCCGTGTCCGCCACCACGGAGTTGCGCAGCGAGACCCAGACGTACGTGCCGTCGCGCCGCGCGAGGCGCAGTTCGGCGCGGCCCCCCTCGGCGGAGGTGCGCAGCAGTGTGCCGATGTCCTCGGGGTGGACGAGGTCGGAGAAGGAGTGGCGGCGCATCACGGCGGCGGGGCGGCCCAGGAGACGGCAGAGCGCGTCGTTGGTGCGCAGCAGTTTGCCGTGCTGGTCGCCGCCCATCTCGGCGATGGCCATGCCGCTGGGCGCGTACTCGAAGGCCTGGCGGAAGGATTCCTCACTGGCCCGGAGCGCCTGCTGTTCGCGTTCCAGACGGACGAGGGCGCGCTGCATGTTTGCTCGGAGGCGGGCGTTGCTGATCGCAATGGCCGCCTGGGACGCGTACATCTGGAGGGCTTCCTGCCCCCAGGGCCCCGGCCTGCGGCCACCGCGCGGCCGGTCGACGGATATCACGCCGAGCAGCTCGCCCCCGCGCCCGGCGGCGTGCGCCGGCGGGTCCTTGCGCGCGGTCGAGTACATGGGGGCGTAGAGGCGGTCGGCGGGGTGCCACTCGTCCTCGAAGCGGGGGTCGGGGCCTTCGGTGTACCACTGCGGTACGTCGTCCTCCAGCAGCACCCAGCCCTCGGTGTGCGGTATGAACCGCAGGTCACCCCAGGTGTCCCCCATGGCGAGCCGGCGCTCCCAGGAAGTACGGGAGCCGACCCGGCCGGTGATCAGTGCCTCGGCGGCGACGCTCCCCGCGAAGGCGGCGACGACCAGATCGCCGTCGGCCTGGACGACATTGACACACGCGAGTTCATAGCCGAGCCCCGTGACGACGCCGTCGGCGACGGTCTGCAGGGTGTCCGCCAGACTGCGGGCGGTGTTGAGCTCTGCGACGGCCTCGTGCAACTGCCGCAGGGTCGCAAGGCGGACATACGGCTCCGACTCGGTCTCCATTGCTCGCTCTCCCCGAGACCTCGACAGCAACTCCAGGATTCTCATCGGCGCTTGTGTGGCACTGTCCTCGCAACTGAATCACAGCGAGCTGTTCGCCAGGTACACAGGGTCAACAATTACCTCGCTCTGTGTCTCAAGTCACACGTCCGTGCGGAGGGAGAACGCCTGGTGGAAGCGCTCCCGCGCCTTTGCGGAACGCAAGTCCCGGCCGTGGGAAGCCGTTCGGAGCGGGGTCCGGAGTGGTCCTAGGACCTGGCTGGTCCCCTGGTCCGATGCGGGCGCGGGACCGACGAGACTAGCGTCTCCCCCGTGTCCCAGACGAGTCCCGCCCCACGTACCGAAGCCGTCCCGCATGCTGAGGGGGTGAGCGACGACGAGTTCCGCGCGGCCCTCGCCCGGCTGGCCGCGGGTGTGGTGCTGGTGACGGCGCACGAACCGGCCCTGAGTACGGACGGACCGCGCGGCGAGGACGCGGGCATGACGGCGACGGCCTTCCTGTCCGTCTCCCTGGACCCTCCGCTGGTCCTGGTCAGCCTCCGCAACGGCTCCCGGATGGACGACCTGCTCGCCGAACAGCCGCTGTGGGCGGCGTCCTTGCTCTCGGAGAACCAGCGGCACATCGCGGGCCGGTTCGCGATGAAGGGGCGGATCAGCGACCGGCTCCTGTTCCAGGACCTCCCGTACCGCCGGGGCGCGGTGAGCGGCGCACCGCTGATGGAGGGGGCGCTGGCGACGCTGGAGTGCCGTACGGAGCAGCGGGTCGAGGCGGGCGACCACACACTGGTGATCGGGCGGGTACTGACGGCGGCCCTGCCGGGCGGGGAGGCCGGGCCGCTGACGTACTTCAAGGGCCGCTACCGCCAGTTGGGCCAGGGCTGAGACCGCCGGAGTCCGCGGAGGGCCCCTGGAGCCTCGTACGAGGTCTCGTACCAGACCTCGCACGAGGACGCGCCAGACCTCGTGCGAGGACGGGCGCGGGCGTCTACCAGTCGTGGCCGGTGCGACCGCGCTTCGTCTGCGCGCGCTGCTTCTTCTCGCGCAGCCTGCGCTCGTTGATCCCGCGCGGGATCTTCGTCTTGCGGCGGGCGCGCGGCGGCGGGGCCGTCGCCTCGGCCAGCAGGGCGGCGAGCCGTACCGACGCCGTCTCGCGGTTGCGCCACTGGGAGCGGTGCTCCGACGCGCGTACGGTGACCACGCCGCCCACCAGCCGGCTCGCGAGCCGGTCCAGCGCGCGCTCCTTCCAGACGGGCGGCAGGGCCTCCGTCCTGGCCAGGTCGAAGCGCAGCTCCACCTGGGAGTCGCTGGTGTTGACGTGCTGGCCGCCGGGTCCGGACGAGCGCGAGAAACGCCACATCAGCTCGGCCTCCGGCAAGGAGACCGAACCGCGGATGACATGAGGAGGCCCGGACATGCCCCCATGGTCCCGTGTCCACGCCCCTCCCGTCACCTCGTTAATGCGGCGGCCTCCGCCGGCCGTCGCCCCGGCCGTCCTTCCGGCCGTCCTTCCGGCCGCTCCGGCCGTCCGGGTAAAGAAAGTAAAGGGGGCGGAACCTCCGGGACCTCTGCCCGCGTTATGTCGGATGACGGTAGCTTCGGGGCCACTCGAAGCCCTCACCTGACAACGAAAGGCACATCCCATGGCTGTAAGCCTGTCCAAGGGCGGCAACGTCTCACTCACCAAGGAGGCGCCCGGCCTCACCGCCGTCACGGTCGGCCTCGGCTGGGACACCCGCACGACCACCGGTACGGACTTCGACCTCGACGCCTCGGCGATCGCGGTGAACGACGGCGGGAAGGTCTTCTCGGACGGTCACTTCGTCTTCTTCAACAACAAGGCGACGCCGGACCAGACGATCGTCCACACCGGTGACAACCGGACGGGCGAGGGCGACGGCGACGACGAGGCCATCAACGTCAATCTGGCGGGCCTGCCGGCGGACATCACCAAGATCGTCTTCCCGGTCTCGATCTACGACGCCGAGACCCGCAGCCAGAACTTCGGCCAGGTGCGCAACGCGTACATCCGCATCGTGAACCAGGCGGGCGGCGCGGAGATCGCGCGCTACGACCTGAGCGAGGACGCGGCCACGGAGACGGCGATGGTCTTCGGCGAGCTGTACCGCAACGGCGCGGAGTGGAAGTTCCGCGCGGTCGGCCAGGGGTACGCCTCGGGCCTGGTGGGCATCGCGACGGACTTCGGCGTCAACCTCTGATCACCGGTCCCCGACCACTGATCGCCGGCGCCCCCTGACGGCTGCCCGACGACGCCCACGCAGGGCCCCGGCCTCCCGGCCGGGGCCCTGCGCCGCCGTCCGTCCCGTTACGACTCGTGTTCCGGAACAGGCAGTGCCACGGCGGACCTCCTTCGCGCGGAGAACGACACCGCCGGCGTAGGACGCAGTCCGGGCGAAGAAGTCGAAGCGCTTCGCTCGAACGTGAAAGCGGTGACGTTTCTCCAGGCCAGAGCGGTACAGAAGGTACGAGGGCCTCTCGTGGGCCGGAGGTTCGTTCGGGCGTGACACCATCGGGTCGTGCTCGACATCGGCTACTCCCTCTCCCGGCGCTTCCCCGATCCCCCGCAGACCGACTACCGCCGCGCGGAGGTCAAGGAGCTGCGGCACGATCTGTTCTGCGGGGACGTCTATCTCGCCGACACCGCCGCCGACCGTGAGGTGTCCACCGCGTGGGGGTGGGTGCCCGTGCTCGACTTCGCGTGGGCCCTGTGCGACATCGTCGAGCGGATCGACCAGGACCCGCGGGGCAGCCGGGCCGCCACGCCGCAGGTCGCCGAGCTGGACTTCACGGAGTCCGCGGACCGGATGTTCTTCCAGCGGCGCTTCGGATGGGTCGACATCGAGGCGGACTGGATGCCCGGCGACGAGCCGCCGCTCACGTTCAGCCACCGGCTGCTGCGCCGGGAGGCGCGTGACTTCCTGCACGATGTGATCGCGGACCTCACCGACCTGCACGACGGGCTGGCCGACAACCCGGTCGTCTGGGACCTCCAGAGCCGCTTCCCCCGCTCCTGAACCGGCGGCACCCACGCGCCCGCCCGGAAGACCCAGGAACACCCAGGAACCCCCGTGGCCCAGGGCGTCCCGCGGCCATCACGGAGTCGTCGCACAGTCGTCACACAGCCCACTCACGGTTCCTGGGCATTCGCAGGCGTACATCGCGTGTCCCCGGGCAGATGCAGTCTGCCGGGGCACTGCCGGGGACGCGGGCGACCGCTTCCTCCCCCCACCGAAACGGCGTGCCCGCGGAGTACCGTCTGGGCCCCGACCTATCCCCCCAGGTCGGGGCCTACGGCGTGCCCCCGGACGACCGGGCGCCAGGACGCCAGGACGCCAGGACCGGTCAGTCCTCCACCCGTACGCCAATCTGTGCCGCGAACGCCGGTGCGAGGTGGAGCAGTTGCGCCGAGCTGATCACCGCTCCCGCCAGCCGGTCCAGACCGCGCGCGATGTCCAGCTCGGCGACCGTCCGCAGGTCGACGTCCTTCATCCGGACCCCGCTCAGATCGACCCGCCGGAGCACGCAGTCCCGGAACTCGACGCGCTCCAGCTCCGCTCCCCCGAAGTCCGGTTCGGCCAGCACGCACCCCTCGAACACCACATCCTTCAGCCGCGCCTTGCGCAGATTCAGGTAGTCGATCTTCCCGCCCTTGATCAGCACCCGCTCCAGTACGGCACCGTGCAACTGCAGGCCGCCCAGCCGCGCGTCCACCACCTCCACATCCCGCAGGGACGCCCCCGCGAGGTCCGTTCCCACACCCCGGACACCGGTCAGGACGGAGTCGACGAACCGCGCCCGCACCAGCGCCGTCCCGTCCAGCCCGCACTCCCGCAGCGCGCAGTCGATGAACCGCGCGCCGGGCCCGGACTGGCTGCCCAGATCCAGGCCCTGGAACTCCAGCCCGTCGTAGTCCCCGTCCGGCTCCAGATCGCCGCCGTACGGGCTCAGCGGCGGGAGCCGCACCTCTGCCCGACGCGCCGCAGCCGTCCCGCTCTTCGCCGTCTTCCTCGCCATGCCCCCATGGTGGCCTACGGCACTGACAACGCCCCGATGTCACATCCGACAGGCCGTTCCACGTCACCTCGGTGAGCGCGTCGACGACCATGCCGGCCAGCTCGCGACCACGCGGAACAAACGAGGGAGAGAGGTCATCATGGGTCACAGTCCAGCCCCCGACCGGAGCCACAGCACCGACACCGACACCAGCACCGGTCCCGGCACCGGTCCCGGCATCACCGTCATCGGCGGCGGACTCGCCGGGCTCACCGCCGCCATCACCGCCGCCGAGGCGGGCGCCCACGTCACCCTCCACGAGGCCCACCACACCCTCGGCGGCCGGGCCAGGACCGCCGAAGGCCCGTACGCGGTCAACGACGGACCGCACGCCCTCTACCGGCGCGGGCCCCACTGGCACTGGCTCCGGCGGCGCGGGCTGCTCGGGCCCCTGGCGAACCCGCCCCTGCGGGAGGCCGCGCGCTTCCGCTTCCACCACGGCGGGGCGCTGCGCCGTACCCCGCCCGCCGCTCTGTTCGCCCTCGCCCGCCGCAGCGCCGAACGGGCCCCGGCCGACGTGGACTTCCTCACCTGGGCCACGGAGCGGGCCGGCCGCGCGACCGCCCGCGCCGCCGCGCACTACGTCGCCGTAGCCCTCTTCCACCACGACCCGGGCTCGCTCTCCGCCGCCTTCGTCCAGGAGCGGCTGCGGCGCGCCGCCGCACTGCCGCCGGAGGCCCGGTACCCGGCCGGCGGCTGGGGCGGGCTCAGCGGGCGGATGGCCGGGCACGCCCGGAACCTGGGCGTACGGATCGAGACGTCCAGCCGGATCGACACCCTGCCCGACGGGCCCGTCGTCGTGGCGACCTCCTTGGACGCGGCCCGGCGCCTCCTCAAGGACGACGGGCTGCGCTGGCCCAGCGGCCGTACGCTCCTGATCGACCTGGCACTCCGTACGCGCCGGGGCGACCCGTTCGTGGTCTCGGACCTGGACGCCCCGGGGTGGCTCGAACGGTTCACCGCGCAGGACCCGTCCCTCGCCCCGGCCGGCGAACAGCTCATCCAGGGGCAGATCCCGATCGGCCCCGACACGCCCCGCGCCACCGGGGTCGCGCGCGCCGAGCACCTGCTCGACGTGGGGTTCCCCGGCTGGCGCGAGCGCACCGTCTGGCGGCGCGAAGCACTGGCGAACGGCCGTACGGGAGCGGTCGACCCGCCCGGCACCACCTGGCGGGACCGGCCCCGCATCGACCGGGGCGGGACCGGCGTCTTCCTCGCCGGGGACCAGGTGGCGGCGCCCGGGGTGCTCTCGGAGGTGGCCTTCACCAGCGGGATCACGGCGGCGTCGCTGGCGCTGAAGTCGCTCACCGGGGTTCCCACCGGCGGCTCTTGACCTCAAGCGAACTTGAGGCCGGAGGCCGGCCCCGCCCCGGTCGATCCTGGGACGGTCGAATCCTCCGGTTCGCCCGGCCCGGCGATGCTCAGGGGTGTGAGCGGAAACCTCCGCGTACTGGAGGAACGGGCACTCGCCGAGGCGGCGGCGGGCCGGCTGCGCCCGGCCGTACAACGCTTCCGCCTCGCGGACGCGGCACGGGCGCACGGTGCGCTGGAGACGCGCGGGACGGTGGGCAAGGTGGTCCTGGAACCGTGAACCCGCCCTGCCCCCTGATACGCGGTCAGGCGGCCCAGCGGCGCGGGGTGTGGACCAGGGTCGCCCAGGTACGGGTGCCGACACCGGCGCCCACACCGAGGTGATGCGCGGAGCCGAAGCCCCAGGTCCCGTGGTGGGCCGCCACCAGATCGGGTACGCCTTCGAGCGCGCCCAGACGGCGCTCGTCGCACACGGCGGCGAGACGGGGGTGGGTGTGGGCGGCGTGCGTGTCGTGCACGGTGATCCGCAGGACGCCCTCCAGGTCGTGATGGAGCGAGAGCTGGACCTGTTCCCCGGACGCGGTGAAACGGCAGGCGTAGAAGACGAGTTCGCGTACGAGACGCAGGGCGGGGTCGATCAGGGTGTCGGCGACGCAGTGGACGTCGAGAATGACCTCGGCGGCCTCCCTCGCGATGGCGGGCGTCGCGACGGCGGAGGGCAGGGCGAGACCGTACGCGAGGTTCCCGGGGACGGGCTCCTCCGGGTCCTGCGGGGGCGGCGGACACTGGGTGAAGCGCGGGACGGGGTACGCGGCGGGGGTGGTTCCGTTTTCGGGCATGACAACTCCGCTCGGCGGTGGGGTGGTTGTACGTACCGACAGGCGCGCTGCGGCACGCTTGCGCAACGCCCTTCACCTTCACGGTGCGTGAGCGTTGCACCACTGAAGGTAGAGTACGCTCGGCGGTAATTACCACTACCCCTAGATAATTACCCCTTCAGGTGGACGAGGCTGACGCCCGACGGGCAAACTGACCCCGACTTTGGCCAAGGGAAGCAACACATGCCACCACGAAGTTCCCCCAGCGAACGCCAGAAGCGGCTCGGCGCCGAACTGCGCAGAATGCGCTTCGACGCGGGAGAGTCCACGGAGTTCGCCGCCCGGCTGCTCGGGCTGGACCGTATGAAGATCTCGAACATCGAGTCCGGCGTTCGCGCCATCACCCCCGAACGCGTGCGGACGCTCGCCTGCAACTACGACTGCCGGGACGCTCCTTACGTCGACGCGCTGGCCGCCATCGCGGGCGACCGCTCCAAGGGCTGGTGGGATTCGTACTGGGGCCAACTCCCCGCAGGGCTGATCGACATCACCGAGCTGGAATGGCATGCCCTCGCCGTCCGAACAGGCGCATTCCTGCACGTACCCGGGCTCCTCCAGACCGACGGTTACGTTCGCGCGGTGGGCAACGCCGCACTACCGTCCCTGTCGGCGCACGAGACCGAACTGCGCGTCGCCCTGCGCATGCAGCGGCAACAGGTACTCCATCGCGAGAACCCGATCGATTACATCGCATACGTCCACGAAGCGGCCCTGCGCATCGAGTTCGGCGGCCTGAAGGTCATGCGCGCCCAACTGGTACACCTTTGCGAGATGAGCGAGCAGGGCAACGTAGAGCTACGGGTCATCCCATTCTCTTCCGGCGCCTTCCCCGGCGCAGGCCAAGGGGTGCTCTACGCAAAGGGTGTCGTCCCCCAACTTGACACCGTTCAGCTCGACTCGGCCCACGGCCCCATGTTCGCGCACGTACCCGCGCAACTCGACAAGTACCGTGCCCAGTTGGACTGGATGGAGCGCGTCTCCCTGAGCGCCGGCGAGTCCCGGGACTTCATACACGCTCTGACCAGCGCCTGACAGGAGAAGACACCGTGCCCGACATCACCTGGGAAGCCCCCTTCTGCGCGGAGAGTTCGAACTGCTTCCGCATCGGCACCGACCCGGACGGCAACGCCTACATCGCCGTCTCCGGCCAGGAAGACACGTACCTCACCGACACCCGCGAAGCCCTCACCACCCTCATCCGCGACATCAAGGCCGGCAAGGCCGACCACCTGCTCTGATCGGTGCGGCCGAGCAGGGAAACGAGGGTGCCGGGGGCCGGATCGTGGCGCATGATCGCGTCATGTCCGACCCCGCTTCGTTCCGTGACCCGACCAACTGGTCCGACAGCTCCTACGAGCTCGGCGTCGAGGTCGGCTCAACCGATGACGCGCGGGTTCAGGCTGTCCTGAGCGCCCTGTGGTCCGCAGCGGACGTGCGGGGATGCTTCGCGTACGACGGCCGCGAGCCCCATGAGCAGGAGCCGGTGCCCTGCACGGTTGCCTCCTTGGCCGAATACGGGCACCTTCGCGGCCAGGTGCGTCTGCCGACCGGCCAGTTGTCGGTGTGCGGGTGTGTGGCGATTCGCGGTGGTGACGAGGGCAGCGACTGGGTGGACTTCTATGTGCCGCTGGGAGTGCTGGACAAGGCGGACATCCCGTACGGGGACGGCCGGCCGTTCTTCCGGTCCGCCGTCATGGACGACTGGCTCGCCGGCATCGGGGCCGAGGCCTTCGGGCGCGCTCCGTTCAGCCTGGGTGTGATCGGCTGGAACGTCTCCGGATGCGCCGACTCAGCAACGCTGGCGGGGAGGCTGCCGGAAAGACGTGACATCGGGTACCTGCTGCCCCGGGCCGGGGTCCTGCACTACGGCGCGGCCAACACCTGAGTCCGGATCGGGCGCCCGATCCGCACGGGCGCCGGACGTGTGCCGCACCGGTCCTGACACCTTCCGCGAGGTGCTGGACGACGTCATCCGGACGGCCTCGGAGGACGACCGGCAGGCAGCGCGAGTCGCCCCGGACGTACTCATGCCGCCCGGCGCGCCGGGCTCCGCCGCGCGTCGTCGCGGAGCAGGCCGATCCGCGCCCCGAGGGCGACCGCGCCCATGCCGACGGCGGTGACGACGCCCTGCGTGCCGTCGACGACGAAGGGGGCGATCACGGCGACGACGAGGTTGAACAGGAACAGGAACCAGAGGACGGGGCGGGAGGAGAGCAGCGACTTCATGATGTTTTCCTACGTCTCTTCGCGTGGCCGGGAGCGGTGGGCCTTACGCCGTCAAGCCTCCCTGCGCGCCCGCGCCCCGACGAGGTGGCCCGCTCCCGGACCGGTGGTGTAGCGGGCTCCACCACGGCCCCGCCCGCCGGACACGAGAGGCGGACACAGGAGGCAGGCACAAGAGGCGGACACGCCCTATTCGTGGTGTCCTGTCCAGGGGCCCGGCCGCCCCGTCCGTATCCCGGCCGCAACATGTCCGCATCATGTCCGCATCCCGACCGAACCCCTACGGAGCCACTGCGAGGGAAGAAAGCCGATGAGCGACCCGGCGACACCCGGCGTACGGCCCGGTACCTCCGACACCGACCCCGAGGCCCACCGCTGGTGGGGGCTCGCCGTCATCGCGATGGCGCAGCTCATGGTCGTGCTCGACGCCACCATCGTGAACATCGCCCTGCCGTCCGCCCAGCGCGAGCTGGGGCTCAGCAACGGTAACCGGCAGTGGGTGATCACCGCGTACACCCTCGCCTTCGGCGGGCTGCTGCTGCTCGGCGGCCGGATCGCCGACCTCGTCGGCCGCAAGCGCACCTTCATCATCGGCCTCATCGGCTTCGCCGCCGCCTCCGCGCTCGGCGGCGCCGCCCAGAGCCCGTCCATGCTCTTCGCGGCCCGCGCCCTCCAGGGCGTGTTCGCGGCGGTCCTGGCGCCCTCCGCGCTCTCCCTGCTCACCACGACCTTCAGCGACGGCAGGGAGCGCGCGAAGGCGTTCGGGATCTACAGCGCCATCGCGGGCGGCGGGGCCGCGATCGGGCTGCTGCTCGGCGGCATCCTCACCGAGTTCCTGTCCTGGCGCTGGTGCCTGTACGTGAACGTGCCGATCGCCGCGCTCGCCGTCTTCGGCGCGTTCACGCTGCTGCACGACCGGGCCGGGCACAAGGAGTCGCGCCTCGACATCCCGGGCGTCGTCCTCGGCTGCGGCGGGCTCGTCGCCCTCGTCTACGGCTTCAGCGAGGCCGAGTCCTCCGGCTGGTCCTCACCGCGCGTCCTCGCCCTGCTCTGCGGCTCCGTGGCACTGCTGACCGCGTTCGCCTGGTGGCAGACGCGTGCGCCGAGCCCGCTGCTTCCGCCGCACATCATCAAGAACCGCAACCGGGGCGGCTCCGTCCTCACGATGTGCCTGACGACGATCGGCATGTTCGGGCTGTTCCTGTTCATGACGTTCTTCCTCCAGAACATCCTCGGCTACTCGCCGCTCAGGACCGGCCTGGCCTTCCTGCCGATGTGCGCGATGATCATCATCGGGTCGACGCAGATCGCCGCCCGGCTGCTGCACTTCGTACCGCCGCGCCTGCTCATGGGGCCGGGGCTGCTGCTCGCGGCGGGCGGGCTGTTCACCCTCACCTTCATCGACACCCACTCCACCTACGCGGCCCACATCCTGCCGGGCACGCTGATGCTCGGCCTCGGCATGGGGCTGACGTTCCTGCCCGTCATGTCGGTCGCCACGGGCGGGGTCGCGCCGAAGGACGCCGGGGTGACCTCCGCGACCGTCAACACGGCGCAGCAGGTCGGCGGCTCCATCGGTACGTCGCTGCTCAACACCGTGGCGACGACCAGCACCACCGCCTATCTGACCGGCCGCCTCGCGGAGGCGGCGCGCCAGGGCGGTATCAGCCCGGCGGAGAAGGCCGGGCTCGTCGACACGGCGACGGTGCACGGCTTCACCGTGGCCATCGGCTGGGCGGCGCTCATCCTGGTGGTGGCGGCGGTCCTCGCGATGGTGCTGGTCACGGCCCGCTCGCCACGGCAGCGGGAGCAGGCCACCGCCTGATCGCGGGGATCAGCCGCGTCCCAGCGTGTCCAGCGCCCCGTCCGTCAGGCGGAACACCGTCCACCCGTCCTGCGGGAGGGCCCCCAGCGACCGGTAGAAGGCGATCGACGGTTCGTTCCAGTCGAGCACCGACCACTCCAGGCGCTCGTAGCCGCGCGCCACGCAGATCCGGGCCAGCTCCGTCAGCAGCGCCTTGCCGTGGCCGCCGCCCCGGCGGTCGGGGCGTACGTACAGGTCCTCCAGGTAGATCCCGTGCACCCCGCGCCAGGTGGAGAAGTTCAGGAACCAGAGCGCGAAGCCGGCCGGCTCGCCGTCCTCCGTCTCGGCGAGGTGCGCGAACGCGGCGGGCCGCTCCCCGAACAGCGCCTCGTGGAGCTGTTCCTCGGTCGTGCGCACCTCGTGCAGGGCCTTCTCGTACTCCGCGAGCTCCCGGATCATCGCGTGGATCACCGGTACGTCTGCGGGTGTTGCGGTACGGATCATGCCTTCAGCCTGCCGCCTGCCGCGTCCCGCGCGCCAGCAGTGCCCGAGCGATGGACACCTGGACGGGGTCCGGTCCGGTGTCGCCCTCGCGCAGCCGCCACAACAGGTTCTGGAGGACGCGCCCCAGCGTCCAGGCCGCCGCCCGCTCGCGGTCCAGGGCCAGCGTCTCCGTCATCAGGTCGAAGCGCCACAGCGTGTCGTCCGGGTCGAAGCGGTTGCGGAGCGCGGGCATCAGTTCGAAGCCCGGGTCGCCCGCCAGCGGCTTCGGGTCGATCGCCAGCCAGGGCTCCCGGTCCGCCGCGAGGACGTTCTCGAAGTGCAGGTCCCAGTGGAGCAGCCGGTCGCCGGGCTCGGCGGCGACCTCCCGTACCGCCGCCGCGCAGTCCAGCAGCAGCCGCCGGTCAGGGCCGGCGGGCAGGGCCGCCGCCAGGGCCGGGGTGTCGTCGAGCATCCGGGCGGCGATGTCCCCGAGGCGGCGCAGCTCGGGCGGGGCGGGCGTCGCGCTCAGCCGTGCCAGCAGCCCGGCGATGACCGGCAGGGCCTCGCGCGGCTCCCGCGCGGTCAGGTCGCGGGTGCGCAGCCGCTCCAGCAGCAGGGCGCCTGTCGTACGGTCGTACCGCAGCAGCCGTACGGCGCCGTCGCCGCCCCAGGCGCGCAGCGCCACCGGCTCACCGGCCGTCTCGTCGTCCACCGGCTGGAGTTTGAGCATCGCGGGCACGCCGGCCGTGTCCTCCACCGGCAGCACCAGCGCGCATCTGCCGGTCAGCGAGGGGCCGTTGACCCGCAGCCCCCAACGGGCGAGCAGGGTGGCGGCCATGTCCGGCAGGGCCGCGAGGAACGCCCTGCCGGCCGGCCCGCCCTCCCTCGACCGCGATTCCGCGAACTCCTCCGGGATGTCAATCACGGCCCCGATCCTAGGACCGTGGGTGAATCGCCCCATGCGCCGCATCCTTCACACGGTCCGCGTCCGGATCCGCCCGGTCCGCGCCTGGGTCCGTCCGGTCCGCGCCTGGGTCCGTCCCATCCGGGCCTGGGTCACGAGTGCTCCGGGCACCTATCTCTGGCTGGCCGCGCTCTTCATCACGACCGTCGCGCTGCACCGGATGTCGACGGACTTCGAGGAGGACTTCCTCCGCCAGCGCTCGACCAACATCCACGAACTGTCCACCGACCCCGTCCGGGTCCTCATCGCCAGCGCGTTCTGGATCGACGGCGGTACGTGGATCCCGTACGCCGTGCTCTACACGGTGTTCCACGCCCCGGCCGAGCGGTGGCTCGGGACGGCGCGCTGGCTCGCGGTCGTCGTCCTCGCCCATGTCGGCGCGACGCTGGTCAGCGAAGGGGTCCTGGGCTGGGCGGTCCACCACGGGCACGCGCCGCAAGCCGCCGTCAACACCCTGGACGTCGGGGTCAGTTACGCGCTCGCGGGGGTGATCGCCGTCCTCACGTACCGGATTCCGCGCCCCTGGCACCTGCCGTACCTCGCCGTCGTCCTGATCTTCTTCGGCACCCCGCTGATCGTCGGGCGCAGCTTCACCGACCTGGGGCACTTCGCGGCCGTGCTCATCGGTCTCGCCTGCCGTCCGCTGACGCGGGACCCGGCCCCGAGGAACGGCGGCGCCCGGCGCAACACCCGTACGCCGTCGGGTCCGTAACCCGGAACGGAGCTGGTCATGGCGGTCCGACTACGCTGACCCCCGAGGTTCCCGGACAATGGAGTGTGCACATGAACGCGGGTCGGACAGCGACGGTCCAGCAGACGGCTCCGGTGCGGGCCGAGCACCGGCTGGATATCGCCCGCGCCGCCACCGGACTGTTCATGGTGAAAGGTGTGGAACGCACGTCGCTCACCGACATCGCCGACGCCGCCGGAATCCCGGCCAGCACGCTGTGGAGCCACTTCCCGACCAAGGAGGAGTGCGTCACTCCCCTGTTCTCCTACAGCACGGAGCGGATCGCGCGACGGCTCGACACCTGGCCGCCGGACCACCCCCTGATCGACGCCTTCGACGCGTTCGACGGCGAGGACTGGCTGACGCCGACGGGCCCCTCCGGCGAGGAGACCCTGCGCGCCATCCTCGACGCGCTGCGGCTCACCCGTGCCGAGCCGAGCATGCACACCCTGTGGATACGGGAGAGCTTCGCGGCGCTGCCGGTCGTCGCCCGCGCCATCGCCGCCCGCTCCGGCCGCGCGGAGCAGGGCATGGACGCCACGGTGCAGGCGTCCATGCTGCTCTCCGCGCTCCAGTTCGCGCTCCGGGCGTACGCCTGGACGCCCCCGGAGGCGCGCCAAGTCGACCTGATGGACACGCTGCTCGAAGCGGTACGGATCGCGATGCGCGGGCTGCCCGCCTGACACCGGGCGCGCTGCCCCTCCGGCACGGGGCGCGCTGTCCTTCTGACCAGGGATACGGCCGGATGCGGGAAATTCGGCCGATCCGCCGGCCGCGCCCCGTTCCTTCGCTACCTTTCCTCACATGGCATCCAAGGACGAACACTCCAAGGACGAACCTCCCGAGCACGCCCCCTTCGCACGTGAACCCCTGAAGGAAGAGTCCGAGTCCCCGGCCGGGGACTGGCCGCTCCCCCCGTCCTGGATGTGGGGGTGCACGGAGTGCACCGTGCTGTACAAGGCGATGAAACGCGCCCCCCAGGTGGTCGACGCGGCACGGGCGGCGGGCGGCCCGGGCATCGACTACGACCCCATGGACACCGTGGTCTCCACGCAGATCCGGCTCGCGCGGCACATCGCCACCGGCCACGCCGAGGACGTCCCGGCGGTGGACGAGGGCTGCGACCGCTGTGTGTCGGACGTCAAGGCCGAGCAGTTCCCCGCCGTGCTCATGCTGGAGCACCGGGCCCGCCACCTCTTCGCACCGCCGAGCATCGCCGGCCTGATCTGACGTACGCCGTCCTGGCCCGTACGGGACGGGCCAGGACGGGACGGGCCGGGGCTCAGCTCGACGCCGTCAGCCGGTCGTCGCCGTGGCCTCGGCGGGCTCTCCCGGGGCGGCCGCGGTCGCCGGGGTCGCCGTCGCGGCGGCCGGGCGGTGGCGCGGCAGGAAGAGGCAGAGGACGAAGGCGAGGAGCGCGGCACCGGCACCGGTGGCCATGACCGCGCGGAAGCCGTCCTGCGAGGGCAGTGCGGTGGTGCCGAAGGTGATGGTCATCTGGGCGAGGACGACACCGGCGACGGCGCTGGCGAACGACGTACCGATGGACCGCATCAGCGCGTTGAGGCTGTTGGCGGCGGCCGTCTCGGACGCGGGCACGGCGCCCATGATCAGGGCGGGCATGGCCCCGTACGCGAAGCCGACACCGGCGCCGATGACACAGGAGGACAGGATGAGGTGCCACACCTCGGACATCAGCGCGATGTTGAGGCCGTAGCCGGTGGCGACGATGAGGGCGCCGATCATCAGGGTGACCTTCGGCCCCTTGCTCTTGGAGATGCCCGCGGACAGCGGGGCCATCACCATCATCACCAGGCCCTGCGGGGCGAGGACCAGGCCGGTGTAGAGCATCGACTTGCCCAGTCCGTAGCCGGTGACCTCGGGGAGCTGGAGGAGCTGCGGGAGGACCAGGGACATGGCGAACATCGAGAAGCCGAGCGCCACCGAGGCGAGGTTGGTGAAGAGCACCTGCCTGCGGGCGGTGGTCCGGAGGTCCACCAGCGGCTGCGCGGTACGCAGCTCGAAGAAGCCCCACGCCACCAGGACGGCGACCGCGAGGGCGAAGAGGCCGAGGACGGTGCCGCTGGTCCAGCCCCAGTCGCCGCCCTTGGAGATGGCCAGCAGCAGGGAGACCAGGCCGGTCGCCAGACCGAGGGAGCCGACCAGGTCGAACCGGCCGCCGGTACGCACCTTCGACTCGGGCACGAGCACCGCGACGAGGACGGCGGCGACGGCACCGAGGACCGCCGAGGTCCAGAACAGCACGTGCCAGTTGAACCTGTCGGCGATGAGCGCGGCGGAGGGCAGACCGAGGGCGCCGCCCACGCCGAGCGAGGCGCTCATCAGCGCGGTCGCCCCGGCGAGCCGTTCGGCGGGCAGGACGTCCCGCATGATGCTGATGCCGAGCGGGATGACGGCGCCGGCCAGCCCCTGGAGGACGCGTCCGACGATCATCGGGACCAGGGAGTCGCTGAGCGCGCAGACGACGGAGCCGGTCACCAGCAGGGCGATGCTGACCAGCAGCATGCGGCGCTTGCCGTACATGTCGCCGACGCGTCCGGCGACCGGGGTGGCGACGGCGGCGGCGAGCAGGGTGGCGGTGACCGCCCACGCGGCGTTCGACGCAGAGGCGTTGAGGTACTTGGGCAGCTCCGGGACGATCGGGATCACCAGGGTCTGCATCAGCGAGACGACGATTCCGGCGAAGGCCAGGACCGCCACCACGGCGTTCGCCCTCGGCGGCGCGGCGCCCCCGGCGACGGGCCGGGTGGGAGTGGGCGGGGTGTCGGACATGGAAGTGCCTCCGTGGGAGCCATCAGGTGTGCTTGACTCAGGCAACCATATTCCGATTGATTGACTTAAGCAACTTTACCCAACCGTGACCGGAAATCGATGGAAGGTTTGCATTACTTGAGTCAAGCAATCTTAAAACTCTTGATTGACTTAGGCAAGTAGCTCTACGGTGGCCTCATGCCCACACCCCCACCCGCGCCGGAACCGGCCCGCGAGCCCGCCCCGACGGATCTGAACGAGATCGAACGAGGCCTCTCCCGCCTCACCTACCTGGCCGGGCGGGCCCGGCACCACGAGCACCTGAAGACCGCGACCGGGCTGCCGCTCGACCGGGCCGCCGTGGCGATCCTGCGGCGCCTCGCCACCCGCGGCGGCGAGGCGCCGCGCCCCGGGGCGCTGGCGGTCCGGCTCTCCGTGGAGGCGTCCCATGTCGCCCGCCAGTTGCGCCACTTGGAGGAGCACGGCTATGTGGCCCGCGCCCCCGACCCGGACGACCGCCGCGCGCAGCGCGTCCGGCTCACGGACGCCGGGCTGGCCGCGATCGACCGCGTACGGGAGGTGAGCCGCCGGGGCGTGGAAGAGGCCCTGGCCGACTGGTCGCCCGAGGAGCTGCGGGAGTTCGCCACGCTCTTCCGCCGCCTGGTCGACGACTTCGCCGCCCGCTCCGAGAAAAGTGTCGATGTACGGCCCTCCGCCTGACGGCGGAGCCGCGTTCCGCGCGGACCGGTCCTTATGACGAATGGTTTTGCCATGCAGAGCAGCCTCAACGGGAAGCTGTCGCCGCGCCGTGGTGACGGACAGCACGTCCTGGTCGTCGCCGACGATCCCGGCATCACCGAACTACTCACCACCACCCTGGAGTTGGCGGGCTACCGGGTCGGCATGGCGGACACCGGCGCCGAGGGGATGGTACGGATCACCCAGCACCGCTTCGACCTGGTCGTCTGGGACGCCACCCTGCCGGACCTGGCGGCCTTCGCCCGGGGCCGTCGCGTCGTACCGGCGGACCGCCCCCCGCTGCTCTTCCTGGCCGCGTGCGAGGCCCTCCCGCGCCTCGCCCCCGAACTCAGCCCGGGGGCCGAGGACTACGTCACCAAGCCCGTACGGATCGCCGAGGTGCTGGCCAGGGCGCAGGCCCTGCTGGGCGCCCGCCGCTCCGAACGGTACGAAGGGCCGCCCTGCTACGGCGACCTGGTCCTGGACGACGTCACGTGCCGGGCGCGGCGCGGGCCGCGACCGCTCGGCCTCACCCCGGCCGAGTACCGGCTGCTGCACCACCTGATGGCCAACGCGGAGCGCGTGCTGTCGAAGGAACAGATCAGCCGGCACGTCTGGGGCGAGTTCCGCGCCGGGCAGGCGATCGAAAAGCTCGTCTCCCGCCTGCGCCGGAAGGTGGACCAGGAGGAGCCCACGCTGGTCCACACCCACCGGGGCTTCGGGTACTGGCTCGGTTGCCCCGGCCACTGAGCCCCTGGGTCGATAAGATCCGGTGCTGACCATTGATTTGGGCAGCTCACACCGGAGGTCGGCCCCATGTTTGACGCACTGAAGGACCTGAAGGACAAGGCCACGGATCTCGCGAGCGAGCATGGCGAGGTGATCGGGAACGGGCTGGAGAAGGTCGCCGACGTGATCGACGACAAGACCGACGGCAAGTACAGCGATCACCTCGACACCGGCGTCGACAAGGCGAAGGACTTCCTTGAGGGGCTGCAGGAGAAGAAGTCCTCGGACGACTGACCCGGCGCCCCTCCCTCCTTCGGCGCCGCAGGGCCGGCCCGCGAGGCCGCGCCCGCAGAGCCGGTCCGTACCCCGCCGTACGGACCGGTCCGGTCCGGCCCTCCCCCGCGCCCGCGCCCGTACACATCGCGCGTCGCACCGCACCGGCGCCTCGTCGCACCGAACCGCACCGCACCGCACGGTCGTTCGACATCCCCCAGGAATTGCAAACTTCTTCAATTGCCTAGATGCTGTACGGGCCGTGTGCCGCGCCACGGGGCCGGTGCGGCGTGAGGGAGAGCGAGGGTTTCGTGGGGATTCCGCTGTACCAGGCGAAGGCGGAGTTCTTCCGGATGCTGGGGCATCCGGTGCGCATCCGGGTCCTGGAACTGCTCCAGGACGGCCCGATGCCCGTACGGGACCTGCTCGCCGAGATCGAGATCGAGCCCTCCGCGCTCTCCCAGCAACTGGCGGTGCTGCGCCGCTCCGGGATCGTCACCTCCAGCCGCGAAGGCCCCACCGTCGTCTACGAACTGGCGGGAGGGGACGTCGCGGATCTGCTGCGGGCCGCGCGGCGGATCCTGACCGAGCTGCTGGCCGGTCAGCACCAACTCCTGGAAGAACTGCGGGAATCCGAGGTCTCGGCGCGGTGAGCCGCCGCATCGCCCCGCTGCCCCACCGCCATGTGCTGACGCTGCCGGCCCAGCCCGCCGCCGTACGCACGGCACGCGAGACCACCCAGCGGTTACTGGCCGAGTGGGGCATCAGCCCGCACCACCCGGCAGTCGATCCGGCCCTGCTGATCCTGAGCGAACTGGTCACGAACAGCGTCAGACACGCCGCGTCCGTCTCCCCCAGCCTCACCGTCAGCTACGCGGCCGGCCACGACACCCTCGTGTTCGCGGTCCACGACCGCCACCCGTACCAGCCGTCCCTCCGTACCCGTACCGGCACCCACGCGGGTACCGGTGGCGCGAGCAAGGGGCTGGCGACCGTCGTCGAACTCACGTCGAGCCTCGCGGGCTCCGCGGTCGTACGCCAGGACGGGGACGGCGGAGGCAAGAGCATCTGCATCACGCTTCCGCTCTAGTACGGCAGTCGGGCTCTGCTCCTGATGTGCAGTCAGCTCGCCCGAGCCGCAGAGATCCCCGGCTCATCCGGTGACGCGAAACAGGCGGTCGGCCTCAAGCACACCCCGGCGCGCTGCTACCGGGTCCGGAAGCGGCACACCGCGCTCGCGCTCGCCGCCTGCGCGCCGCCGGCCGTCGCATCGGCCCTGGCCGAAGCCACCCACCCCGTACCCGCCCTACCCGACGACGCCGGCCAGCAGGCGCCGGCCGACGGCACGACCGCGCCGACCGTCCCCGGGACCCAGCGCCTGCTCGCCGCGATCACACGGCGCATGCGGCAGGCCCCGGACCTCGCGCCCGCCTGGCCCGGTCCGATTGGCGACGAAGCCACCAGGCCCGAGCCCGTTGGCACCACTGCCGCGCACGCCTCGAACTCATGAAACGACTGTGCGTACCGGACCGCGAGTCCGACGGCCGTATCGGATTCGTCACGCGCGCGGCGCCTGCGACAGCGCGTCCACGGTCACGCCCACGACAGCCAGGAGCTGCGCCGGGCTCGCCCCGGCCCTGCTCATGACGGCGAGCGACTGGTTCACAGCCGCCGCGTGTACGGCGAGGGCATCGGCGTCCTGGTCGGTCAGCCGGCCGGCCTTCAGCGCGGCACGCAGGCGCAGGCGCTGGAAGCCGAGCGCCTGCCTGGCATGCGCCGCGACGCTCGGACTCAGCACTGGAATCGCCATGACCGACTGGGCGATCAGGCATCCATCAGGCAGTTCGGGATCGGCGATGCGCTCAAGGGTGACGTCGAAGAACGCACGAACGGCGGCAACGGGTTCCGAGGCCGCACACGACAGGGCGGCGTCGTACTTCTCGCCATAGCGCGCGGCGTAGAGATCCAGGCATCGCAGGAAGAGCGTGTCCTTGTCGCCGAGGGAGGAGTAGATGGAACTGCGGTTCAGGCCGGTCGCCCGAGACAGATCGTCCAATGAGGTGTCGGCGTAGCCGTCGCGCCAGAACTGGATCATCGCGGCGTCCAGCGCCGTGTCCATGTCGAACTGCTTCTTGCCTGCCACGCGGGACTTCCTTGCCGATGCGTCGATGGTTCGGACCGTATCGCGCACCATTCTATCTTGAACCGATCAGTTCAAGATGTGTTAGCGTTCGAGCGTGGCCATGGCCAGGCATACCGCGCGCATTTCGCGACCGCGCGAGAAACACACCACGTGGTCCCAGACGCCGCCGTCAGCTGCACCGCCCAACCGCACACCTGACACCTGACACCGATGGAGGATCCCCGTGACCGGCCCAGCGACCAGCACTCCGCATGTCTCCGAAAGCAACCCCGTCCGCGACCTGCCCCTGCGGCATCTGGCCGGATTCACTCACCGCTGGGTCGACGCGGACGGCGTCCGCCTTCATGCCGTCGAAGGCGGACGGCCGAGCGGCCCGGCCGTCGTCCTGCTCGCCGGATTCCCGCAAACCTGGTGGGCCTGGCGAAAGGTGATGCCCGGCCTCACCCACCGGTTCCACGTCATCGCGATCGACCTGCCGGGGCAGGGCCACTCCGAGCGTCCGGAGCGCGGCTACGACACGCACGCGGTCGCCGCGCACGTCCACGCCGCCGTGAAGGCCCTCGGAGTGTCGAATTACTCCCTGGTCGCCCACGACATCGGCGCCTGGGTCGCTTTCTCCCTCGCCCTCAACTTCGAGAGCCACTTGCGCGGGGTCGCCCTGCTCGACGCCGGAATTCCCGGCATCACCCTCCCGGAGGCGATTCCCACCGACCCGGATCGAGCGTGGAAGACCTGGCATTTCGCTTTCCACACCGTGCCCGATCTGCCCGAGACGCTGCTTGCCGGCCGCGAACGCGAGTACGTCGGCTGGTTCCTGAAGGTGAAGGCCCTGTCTCCCGACACGTTCGACGACGCCGAACTCGACCACTACGCGGCGGCCGTCGCCGTCGACGGCGGCCTGCGCGCTTCCCTCGCGTACTACCGGGACGCCGCGGAGTCGGCGCGTAAGAACCGCGAGGCGCTCAAGGAGCGGCGCCTGACCGTGCCGATCCTCGGAATCTCCAGCAGCCACGGTTCCGTTCCGGACATGGCCGCCTCCATCAGCCCGTGGGCCGACAACACCACCCGAATCGTCGTGCCCGACGCTGGACACTTCATCCCCGACGAGCAGCCCGAAGCTGTCGCTGCCGCGGTAGCGGACTTCATCGCCGACGTCGGCTGACGCCCGTCGAACCTACCCGGCCGCGCCGCCCAAGGCCGCGCGAAACTCGGACCGCGGAGTCCGACTTCCTTACCAGGGACTCCCGTTCAGGCGTTCCGTTCAGGCCTCTCACTCGGGCGCCCCGTTCAGGCGTCCCGTCCGGACCCGGCCGGCCTCGTCCGCACGTTCCCCATGGCCCCGGTCACCGTGATCTCGATCGCGACCCGCTCCGGGTTGACGCGCGGCGGCTTGTAGCGCCGGGTGTAGCGCCGCTCCGCCTCGGCGACCGCTCCGGGGTCGCGGTTGACCACCGCGGTGCCTTCGAGCGTGGCCCAGCGGGCTCCGTCGACCTGGCTGACCGCGATCGGCGCGTCAGGTCCCGCCGCGATGACGTTCCGGGCCTTCGCCGTCCCACCCCCGGTGATGACGCGGGCGATCCCGGCCCGCGGGTCGTAGGTCACTCCGACGGGCACCAGGTGCGTGGTGCCGTCCGGGCGGCGGGTGGCGAGCAGGCACACGTGCCGCTCCTCCCAGAACGCGAGAAAGGCCGGATCCGCAAGCAGGGCGCGTGATGCCATGGTGGAAGTCTCTCGGTGGAAGTACGGGGAGCGGAGCAGCGGCGGCGGGAGCGGCGCCGCCGTCCGCCGGTGCGTTGACGCGTCGATGCTACGTGCGGAGAACCGGACGCCGATGCCCACGCCGATGCCGGTACCCACCCGGACACCCCGGGGACGGGGCGCCGCAGGCCCGGCGGAACGCCGTCGCTTTCCAGAACAGCGGTACTTCATGCACCGCCCGGCGCATTGCCCTCGTTCGTGTGCACGCGACGGCCTTTCCGTTCCGCCGCGCCCGCCCCGCCCGGATAGTGAGGGGGCAGCGGCCCGAGACCGAAAAGCAGAGGAGAGCGCCATGCGTACCGTTGAGGCGACCCACCGTGTCCACCTCGTCTTCTCGCTGTTCGACGCGGACGGGAACGGCTTTCTGGAGGCCGGCGACTTCGCGCTGATGGGCAGCCGGGTGGTCGGGGCGGTGCCCACGGCCCCCGACGCCAGGAAGCGCGCGCTGCTCGACGCCTTCCACCGGTACTGGACGACCCTCGTCACCGAACTGGACGCCGACGGCGACGGGCGGGTCGGCCAGGAGGAGTTCACCGCCTGTGTGCTGACGCCGGAGCGGTTCGAGGAGACGATCGACGCCTTCGCCGAAGCGTTCGCCGGTCTCGGCTCCCTGGAGGACGACGGCCTCGTCACGCGTCCCGTCTTCGTGGGTCTGATGAGGGGCGTCGGCTTCCAACGGCCCAACATCCACGCCCTGTTCGACGCCTTGGAACCCACGGACGACGACCGTGTCGCGGTGGACGCCTGGGCGGAGGCCATCAGGGACTTCTACCGCCCCGAGAAGGCCGGCATCGCCGGGGACCACCTGACCGCGGGTGTGGTGCTGTGACCCGGTCCCTCGACGGTACGGCCCCGGAGCTGAACCCCGGTGTGGCGCAGGGCGTGGGCCGGACCGCACTCATGGTGGCCGCCGCCCGCGCCATCGAGACCCACCGTCCCGACGCCCTGGCGCGGGACGAGTTCGCGGAGCGCTTCGTCCGGGCGGCGCCGGCCTCGGCCGGCTGGCCGGTCCGGCCGGACCAGGTGCCCGGAGGGGACGCGGACCCGCTCTGGGGCCGCCTCGGCCGGTACTTCGCCCTGCGCACCCGGGTCCTGGACGACCATCTGCTCCGTACGGCGGACTCGGGCGTGCGCCAGGTGGTGCTGCTGGGCGCGGGCCTGGACTCCCGGGCGTTCCGGCTCGGCTGGCCGCCCGGCTGTGTGATCCACGAGATCGACACCGCCGGCATGATGGCCTTCAAACAGGCCGTACTCGACGGGGCGGGGGCCGTCCCCGTGGCCGAGCGCAGACCGCTCGCGGCCGATCTCCGGCTCGACTGGGCGGACGCGCTGACCGACACGGGTTTCGACCCGGCCGTACCGACCGCCTGGCTCGTCGAGGGGCTGCTGCTGTACCTCCCGGCGGCGGCCGAGCGGCACCTCATCGCGACGGTGGACCGGCTGAGCGCGCCCGGAAGCACGCTGGCGTACGAGATCAAGAACCTGGAGGGGGCGGACGTACGTGCCAGTGCGGTCTACACGACGACGAAGGCGCGGATCGACATCGACCTGCCGTCCCTCTTCGACCCGGATCCGCGCCCCGCGTCGGCCGCCGACCTCGCCCGGTGGGGCTGGTCGGTCTCGGTCCGCTCGCCGTTCGACTTCACCCGCCTCCACGGGCGCGGTCCGCTCCCCGAGCCGAACGACGCGCTGGCGGCCAACCGCTGGATCTTCGCGGAGGCGCCCGCCCCGAGGACCGGACACGAATGAGGTCACCGCGGACCGATCATGCCGAGCGGGCGGCGGCGCTCACGTCTCCGGTCCGGTCCCGGCACCACGGCGAAGATGATCCATGGGAGCAGGCCGAGGATCGGACCACCGAGGAGACGGGCGCCGGCCCGTCCAGGCCCGCTACCGGTCGTCACGCCGACGCGCCCCTCCATCCCGCGTCCCCTTCCTCCGGAACGCCGGTCAGGTCCAGGATGCCGCGCTCCGTTCCGCTCCGCGACACGATTCCGTGGCCCATGTCACATTCCGGAATGTGAACGCATTCGGCCAAGGGGGTGTCCACGCTCTAGCCTGGCGGGTGCAGCTGGTTCGCCCTGCCCTCCAGGCAGACGCGTCGTAAGAGGGAACCCGGTGGGAATCCGGGACTGCCCCGCAGCGGTGAGCGGGAACGACCGCCGTCATACGCACTGGATCCGGCCGGATCCGGGAAGCGACGGCCAGTAGGTGTCTGCCTCGGCAGACGTGCCCGCGAGTCCGAAGACCTGCCCGTTGCCCGTACGCGACCGATCGCGTGCGGATATCCCGGTGACCTCGTGGGCGGGTCGGCGTACATACCGGACGGACGAGCGCGCCCGAGGCGCCGCACCGAACGTCGGGTTTCGTCACCCCTTCGCGCTCGCGTCCCGTCCCCGGGATGTTCAGGAGTCATCTCGCGAAGGAGATTTCCGTGACAACGAAGTCCGCAGCCGCGGCAGCACGGGCCACCGTGTACGGCTACCCCCGCCAGGGCCCGAACCGGGAACTGAAGAAGGCCGTCGAGGGGTACTGGAAGGGCCGCGTCACCGCGGAAGCCCTCCGGGAGACGGCGACCGGCCTGCGCCGGACCAACTGGCGGCAGATGGTGGACGCGGGCGTCCACGAGGTGCCGACCGGCGACTTCTCGTACTACGACCACGTCCTGGACACCAGCGTCATGGTCGGCGCCGTACCCGAACGGCACCGTGCGGCCGTCACCGCCGACGCGCTCGACGGCTACTTCGCGATGGCGCGCGGCACGCAGGATGTCGCGCCGCTGGAGATGACCAAGTGGTTCGACACGAACTACCACTACCTCGTCCCGGAACTCGGCCCCGACACCGTCTTCACCGCCGACTCCACCCGGCAGGTCGCCGAGCTGACGGAGGCCCTGACGCTCGGGCACACCGCCCGCCCGGTCCTGGTCGGCCCCGTCACGTATCTCCTGCTCTCCAAGCCGGCCCCCGGAGTCGCGGGCGACTTCGAGCCGCTGACCCTGCTGGACCGGCTGCTGCCCGTCTACGCCGAGGTCCTCGCCGACCTGCGCGCCGCCGGCGCCGAGTGGGTGCAGCTCGACGAGCCCGCGCTGGTCCAGGACCGTACGCGCGCCGAGCTGAACGCCGCCGCCCGCGCCTACCGCGACCTCGGTGGCTCGGCCGACCGGCCCAAGCTGCTGGTCGCCTCCTACTTCGACCGGCTCGGCGACGCGCTCCCCGTCCTGGCGAAGGCCCCGGTCGACGGCCTGGCGCTCGACTTCACCGACGCGGCGGCAGCCAACCTCGACGACCTCGCCGCCGCAGGCGGACTCCCCGGCAAGCGGCTCGTCGCGGGCGTCGTCAACGGCCGCAACATCTGGATCAACGACTACGAGAAGTCCCTCGCCACCCTCGCCACGCTCCTCGGCCTCGCCGCCCGGGTCGACGTGGCGGCGTCCTGCTCCCTCCTGCACGTACCGCTCGACACCACGGTGGAACGGGACGTCGACCCGCAGGTCCTGCGCTGGCTCGCCTTCGCCCGGCAGAAGACCGCCGAGATCGTCACCCTGGCCAAGGGGCTGGCCCGGGGCACCGGCGCCATCACCGCCGAACTCGCCGCCAACCGGGCCGACCTCGCCTCCCGTACGGACTCCGCGCTCACCCACGACCCGGCCGTACGGGCCAGGACCGCCGCCGTCACCGACGCCGACGGCCGCCGCTCCCAGCCGTACACCGAGCGCGCCGCCGCCCAGCGCGCCCACCTCGGACTGCCGCTGCTGCCGACGACCACCATCGGCTCGTTCCCGCAGACCGACGAGTTGCGCACGGCCCGCGCCGACCTGCGCGCCGGACGGACCGACACGGCCGGTTACGAGGAGCGCATCCGCGCCGAGATCGGCGAGGTCATCTCCTTCCAGGAGAAGACGGGGATCGACGTCCTGGTCCACGGCGAGCCCGAGCGCAACGACATGGTGCAGTACTTCGCCGAACAGCTCACCGGCTACCTCGCCACCCAGCACGGCTGGGTGCAGTCCTACGGCACCCGCTACGTCCGCCCGCCGGTGCTGGCCGGGGACATCTCCCGCCCCGAACCGATGACGGTGCGCTGGACCTCGTACGCCCAGTCCCTCACCGACCGCCCCGTCAAGGGCATGCTGACCGGGCCCGTCACCATGCTGGCCTGGTCCTTCGTCCGCGACGACCAGCCCCTCGGCGACACCGCCCGCCAGGTCGCCCTCGCCCTCCGCGACGAGGTCAACGACCTCGAAGCGGACGGGACTTCGGTGATCCAGGTCGACGAACCCGCCCTGCGCGAAACCCTGCCCCTGCGCGCCGCCGACCGCGCCGCCTACCTGGACTGGGCGACCGAGTCCTTCCGCCTCACCACCAGCGGCGTACGCCCGGACACCCAGATCCACACCCACATGTGCTACGCCGAGTTCGGCGACATCGTCCAGGCCATCGACGACCTCGACGCCGACGTCATCAGCCTGGAGGCCGCCCGCTCCCACATGCAGGTCGCCCGCGAACTCGCCGCCCACGGCTACCCCCGCGAGGCGGGCCCCGGCGTGTACGACATCCACTCCCCGCGCGTCCCCGACGCGGCCGAGGCCGCCGCCCTGCTCCGCGAGGGCCTGGAGGCCATCCCCGCGGAACGCCTCTGGGTCAACCCCGACTGCGGCCTGAAGACCCGCGGCTGGCCCGAGACCAGGGCGTCCCTGGAGAACCTGGTCGCCGCCGCCCGTACGGTACGCGGCGAACTGCCCGCGTCCTGACCGAGCGGCACGCGGAGGGCCGGGGCCGGGGCACCTACGGGCGCCCCGGTCCCGGCGCGATCTCGGCGATCAGGTCCTCGACACGCTTCCTGATCTCGTCACGGATGGGGCGTACGGCCTCGACGCCCCGGCCCGCCGGGTCGTCCAGGGCCCAGTCGAGGTAGCGCTTGCCGGGGAAGACCGGGCAGGTGTCGCCGCAGCCCATGGTGACGCAGACGTCGGACTCCTCGACGGCGCCGGCCGTGAGGATCTTCGGGGTCTCGGCGGAGATGTCGATGCCGACCTCCGCCATCGCCTCGACCGCGGCCGGGTTGACCGCGTCGCCGGGGTCGGAGCCGGCGGAGCGCACCTCGACGCGGTCTCCGGCCAGGTGGGTCAGCCAGGCGGCGGCCATCTGGGAACGGCCGGCGTTGTGGACGCAGACGAACAGCACAGCGGGCTTGACGGACATCTGGCGGTCTCTCCTTCTCATATCTCGCGCAACTCGATCTCGCACAACTCGTGTCCCGCGCAACTCGGGTCCCGCGCAACTCGGGTCCCGCGCAACTCGCGACGGGAATCCGCCGCCTGGTGACATCAGCCACCACTGATGTGAAAGTATCAGCCCATGATGACTTCAGTCGACACTGACCTGATCCGGGTTCTGTCCGACCCCCTCAGGCTCCGGATCGTCACCCTGCTCGCCCGCGAGACGCTCTGCACGACGCACCTGGTCGAGGAGACCGGCGCCAAGCAGACCAACCTCTCCAACCACCTGCGGGTGCTGCGCGAGGCCGGGGTGGTGGAGACGGAACCCTGCGGACGGTTCACGTACTACAAGCTCAGGCCCGAGGTCCTCGAAGCCGTGGCCGGTTCCTTCACGGCGCTCGCCGCCACCGCCCGCGCCACCCGCAGCGCGGATACGAAGAGGACCTGCCCGTGACCGGCGCCGAACCGACATCCGGGAGCCCCGGGAGCACCACGCCCGCCGCACCCGCCACGCCCAGCACTCCCGGCGCTCCCGGCACGGACACCGTCGTCGCGCGGCTCTCGACGCTCGACCGCTTCCTGGCCGTCTGGATCCTGCTCGCCATGGCGTCTGGCCTGGGTCTGGGGCGCATGATCCCCGGGCTCGACGACGCCCTGGCCAAGGTCGAGATCGGCGGGATCTCCCTGCCGATCGCGGCCGGTCTGCTGATCATGATGTATCCGGTCCTGGCCAAGGTCCGCTACGACCGGCTCGACTCGGTCACCGGCGACCGCGGGCTGCTGGTGTCCTCGCTGGTCGTCAACTGGATCGCCGGCCCGGCCGTGATGTTCGCGCTGGCCTGGATCTTCCTGCCCGACCTGCCCGAGTACCGCACGGGTCTGATCATCGTCGGCCTGGCCCGCTGCATCGCCATGGTCATCATCTGGAACGACCTGGCCCGCGGCGACCGCGAAGCCGCCGCCGTCCTCGTCGCGCTGAACTCCGTGTTCCAGGTCGTCGCGTTCGGCGTGCTCGGCTGGTTCTACCTCGACCTGCTGCCCCGGTGGCTGGGCCTGGGAGACGGCCAGGGCCTGGACGTTCCCCTCTGGCACATCGCGCTCAACGTGATCGTCTTCCTCGGCGTCCCCCTGCTGGCCGGCTTCCTCACCCGCCGGATCGGCGAGAAGAGGGCGGGCCGCGAGCGCTACGAGGCGGCGTTCCTGCCGAAGATCGGCCCCTGGGCCCTGTACGGGCTGCTGTTCACGATCGTCATCCTCTTCGCACTCCAGGGGAGGACGATCACCTCGCAGCCGATGGACGTCGCCCGCATCGCGCTGCCGCTGCTGGTGTACTTCGCGGTCATGTTCTTCGGGACCTTCCTGCTCGGCAGGGCGATCGGTCTCGCCTACGACCGCACCGCCACGCTGGCGTTCACGGCGGCGGGCAACAACTTCGAGCTGGCCATCGCGGTCGCCATCGCCACCTTCGGCGTCAGCAGCGGCCAGGCGCTCTCCGGAGTCGTCGGCCCGCTCATCGAAGTCCCGGTCCTGATCGGCCTGGTCCATGTCGCGCTGGCCTGGCGCGCGAAGTTCCGGGCGAACGCGCTCGTCACGGCCCGGGCGGAGAGCTGACGCGGCTCCGCCCCCCTGCCGGGCCGGCGGCCGGCCCGCGTGACCGTACACAGCCTGCGGACGGCGCGAACGGGATCTACCGTCTCCCGTCGACCAGGCCGGATTCCCAGGCCCAGGCGGCGATCTCCACCCGGTTACGGGCAGGCAGCTTGATCTGCACGTTGCCGAGATGGGTCTTCACCGTGCCCACCGAGATGGACAGTTCGGTGGCGATCTCCGCGTTGGTCAGCCCTCTGGCCACCAGACGTACGAGATCCTTCTCCCGTGCGGAGAGCGCGGTGTCCGGCTCCCGGGTCGCGGGAACGGCGCTGCTGAGGCGGCGCAGCAGCCGTACGGTGATGGCCGGGCTGACCAGTGCCTCGCCTGAGGCGGCGGCTCTGATGGCTTCGACCAGCAGGGCGGGGCCGGAGTCCTTGATCAGGAAGCCGGAGGCGCCTTCGCTCAGGGCGCGCTGGACGTACTCGTCGTCGTCGAATGTCGTGACCACGACGACCTTCGGCGGATTCACGGTGCCGGGGCGGGTCAGTCTGCGCAGCGCCTCCAGCCCGTCCATGCGGGGCATGCGGATGTCCATCAGGACCACGTCGGGCCGGTGGCGTTCGGCGAGTTCCACGGCGTAAACCCCGTCCGGGGCCTCCGCCACGATCTCGATGTCGTCCTCCGCGCCCAGGATCATCGCGAACCCGGCGCGGACCATGGCCTGGTCGTCGGCGATCAGCACCCGGATCGTCATGAGAGTGCCATCCCTGCCGTGGACACCGGGAGTGTCGCCTCGACGCCCCAGCCGCCGCCCGCCACCGGGCCCGCCTCGACTCTTCCGCCGATCAGGCCCACCCGTTCGGCCAGGCCCTTGAGCCCGAAGCCGCCGTGGGAGACGTGGCGCGGCTGTCCGTCGTCGCTGACCCGTACGGTCACCCGGTCTCCCGAGCGGTCCACGCGCACCCGCACCTCGGTGCACCCGTGGGCGTGTTTGCGTACGTTGGTGAGGGCCTCCATCACCACCCGGTGCGCGGTGGTGGTCACCTCCACCGGCAGGTCGTCGAAGGCCCCTTCGAGGTCGAGCCGGGCCCGGGCGCCGCCGACCGCCGAGAACTCCTCGACCAGCGAACGCACTTCACCGATGCCCGCCAGCGGGGTCAGCGCCACTTCCCCGTCGGCGTCACGCAGCATCCCCACCATGTTCCGCATGGAGGTCAGCGCCTCCGAACCCGCCCGCTCGATCCGCAGCAGCGCCGGCGGCACCAGTTCGGGCCGCCGGCCCGCCATCACCTGGGCCCCCTGCGCCTGCACGACGATGCCGGTCACATGGTGGGCGACGAAGTCGTGCAGGTCCCTGGCGAACTCCGTCCGCTGCTCCAGCCGGAGCGCCGCCGCCTGCCGCCGCCGGTCCGCCAGCAGCAGACGCATCCCCAGACCGATACCCAACACCGTGATGGCTGCCAGGGCGAAGAGCAGCGCCAGGATGGTGGTGGACTGCCGCACCGAGACCGATACCGGCCGCAGCACGATCGCCGCGTACAGCAGGGGGACGGCCACCGCCGCCCACGACGGCTTCCCCCGCCGGGCGACGAGCAGCATGAGCCACGCCAGAGCCGCCGGTTCGGCGAATCCCATCGCCTGCGAGCCGGCGTCCATCTCCACGTGCAGGAAGACGGAGATGCACAGCGACACGAACGCGATGCTGCCGCCGACCGCCGGCAGCGCCCGGCTGCCGAGCCGGGGCGACACCACGACGAGAGCGACCGCCAGCAGGGCGCCGATCAGCTTGGCGGGGCCGTGATCCACGATCCAGTAGAAACCGCCGCCCACGCCGTCCAGCACGATCAGGCCGACCAGGCCCACGACCAGCAGCAGCCATGCCGTGGCCGGCAGGAACAGCGCGCGGCCTCTGCCCCTGGTGTCCGTGGCTGTGGCCGCTCCGTACGCCGTCTCCGCCATCGCTCTCACCGTCCCTCCGGCCGACCGGCCGAAAGTCGGAGCCGGCCGCGCATGATCTGTCTTTCGCCCGATCCGCCGCAGGACGCGGCCGAGGAGAGTGGTGTGCACCGGGCGGCGTTCGCCATTCATCACATAAGGAGCATGTCATGACCACGGCCAACGTCCCCTGGGTGGGGAACCCCGGAGGCGCCGGAGCCCGGCTCGGCCAGGCCCCGCTTTCCGCCTCAGGATCGCTCCACGTCGACCGAGGCTACCGGGGTGCCGGGCGCCTCCCGTCGCCATGGTCCACAGGGTGGACGTGACCGGTCCGATCGCCCTCCGCCGTCGGCACCGGCCGCCGACCGGCGGGCCGCCGCACGCCACGCCGCGCGGCAGGCCCCGTCAGCGGCCGTACAGCCCGCCCCCGACAGCGCCTTCCCCCCGCAGCGGTCGACCCCCCACGGCCGGCCTCTCCCCCACGTGACACCACGCGGCCGCCCTCCCCCACATACGACGGCCCGCCTCTCCCCTCACACGCACAGGAGCCATCCATGGACCACGCAGAATCGCACCGCGGAAGCGGAACGGAGCGCGCACACCCCGTCGGCACGTCGGCGATCGAGGCCCAGGGGCTCGGCAAGAAGTACCGGCGCGGCTGGGCCTTGCGGAACGTTTCCTTCCGGCTGCCGGCCGGGCGGGTGTGCGGCCTGGTCGGCCCCAACGGCGCCGGCAAGAGCACCCTGATGGGCCTGGCCAACAACATGATCCGGCCGACGACCGGCGCCCTGCGGGTGTTCGGCGCGGCGCCGGGGTCGACGGAGGCGGTGCCGCGCACCTCGTTCCTGACCCAGGAGAAGCCGCTGTTCCGGCGCTTCAGCGTGGCCGAGACCCTGCGGCTGGGCCGGGAGTTCAACCCCCGCTGGGACCAGGAGGTCGCCGAGGGCATCGTCCGCGCGGGCCAGGTGCCGCTGGAGGCGAAGGTCGGCACCCTGTCCGGCGGGCAGCGCACCCGGGTCGCCTTCGCCCTGGCTTTCGGGAAGCGCCCTGATCTGCTCATCCTCGACGAGCCGATGGCCGATCTGGACCCGCTGGTCCGCAGCGAGCTCATGGCCACACTGAAGGCGGAGGCCGCCCAGCACGGCACCACGGTGCTGGTCTCCTCGCACATGCTCGCCGAGCTGGAGCACATCTGCGACTACCTCCTCGTCATCGCGAACGGCGGTCTGCGGCTCGCGGGCGAGGTGGACGAACTGCGCGCCGCACACGCCCTGATCGACGCCCCGGAAGGCGGCCCCTCCCTCGCCGCAGCCCCGCACCAGATCATCGATTCCCGCCGCGGCCAGGGCCGGCCGGGTGTCCTGGTGCGCCTCGGCGCCCCGATCCAGTACGGCGGGCCCGCCGCCGAGACCCCGACCCTGGAGGAGCTGCTGCTCGCCTATCTGCGGTCACCCGACGCGCCCCCGCTGATCACCCCCAGCGCCCGGGCCGGCGACATCCACGACATCATCACCCGCGACCGTACGAAGGCTGTGACCGCATGACCACGCTCACCCGCGACCCGGCCCGTACGACGCCCACCCGATCCCCGCGGGACAACTGGATCCCCCGCCTCGGCGGTACGGTCTGGCTCGTCTGGCGCCAGCACCGCGCCGCGTTCTGGACGATCATCGCCGCCACCCTCCTCGGCGTGCTCGCCATGCTCTACCTGCGCGGGCAGATGATGGACTTCCTGTCCGCCCAGGAGCCGACCTCACGCAGGTCCGGCGGCCTGCCGCCCGAGTTCGAGACCCACATCGACCGAATGCTCAACATCAAGAGCTACATCGGCTACATCCCCGTCCTGGCCGGCGTCCTCCTCGGGGCTCCGCTCATCGCGGGCGACCTGGAATCCGGCACCGCCAAGCTGGTGACCTCGCAGTCCGTCAGCCGACTGCGGTGGCTCACCACGAAACTCGCCGTCCCCGCCACGATGCTCGCCCTGTCGACCGGCGTGCTCAGCTCCGTCCTCACCTGGTGGTGGAACCCGGTCAAGGGACTTTCCGACGGTCTCATGTGGACCTCCTTCTTCGGTGCCACGGGGGTCACACCGGTGGCCTACGCCCTTCTCACCTTCACCGTGGGTGTGGCGGCCGGCCTGCTCCTGCGCCGCACGCTGGTATCGATGGTGGTCACGCTCGGCATCGTCGTGGCGATCGGGTTCGTCTGGAGCGAACTCTGGCGCTACCTGGGACACGTCATGTCGATCAGCACCGACAACGGCGTCGGCGCCGGCAGGGTACCGCCGGAGCTGCCCGACCAGGCCGAGCAGCTGGGACAGGGCACCTACTTCCTCACCAGCTCCGGAGCCCGCCTGGACTGGACCACCTGCCTCGACCAGGTCGACAACGACCGGGCACACACCGCCTGCCTGGAGTCCAAGCACGTCATCGGCTGGTCCCTCGACTACCTCCCGGTCGACCAGATGCAGACGATGCAGTGGCTCGGAGCCGGCATCATGCTCGCCATCACCGCCGCCGTCGTCACCTTCATCATCACCTGGGGCCGCAAGCGACTCCTCTGATCCGCGGCCGGCTGACGCCCTCGGCGTCCCGCCACGCCCACGGCACAGCGAAAGCCCAGGCCGGACACTGTCCGGCCTGGGCTTACCGCGCTACCGCACTTCGGCCGTGCGTACGGTGCGCCCCCGTACACCTACTCCCGCTGCGACAGATCTCCTGTCGAGGTCGATGCCGGGCTTCCGGTGTCCCCGCCAGGCGAAAGCCGCACCAGAGCGGTGGGAAAGGTGTGAAGGCCGCGTAAGCGGGCACCAGGCTGTCACGAACCCGAGCGGCACAACCGATCACAGGTGGGGTGTACGCGCATGAACAGCTCGACGATCGCCGTCGCCTCGGCGCATCCCGCACCGACCGTGGTGCGCGGCGACAGTACGGACACCATCCACCAGGCCCGTGAGACCACCCGCGCCTTCGCCGACAGCCTCAGCCCGGCCCCGGACCCGGCCTCGGCGGACGCTCTCGTCCTGGTGGTCTCCGAGCTCGCCACCAACGCCCTGCGCCACGGCGGCGGCCGCTACACCCTCGAACTCCGCGCCCGCCCGGACGCGGTGACCGCCGCGGTCAGCGACCCCAGCCCGACGGCGCCACGCGAACGGACGCCCGACCTCCACGGGGGCACCGGCGGCTTCGGCTGGCACATGGTCCGCCGCCTCACCAGCGAACTGGCCATCACCGCCGGGCCCGGCTCCGGCAAGACCATCCACGCCAGCCTCCCCCGGTAACGCCATTGACGTGCTCTTCCCAGCCACGGACAGCCGCGGACGGCGACGGACGGCCACGGACGGCGACCGTGGTATGCGGGAAGGTCCGGTCCGCCACAGCGGCCCACTCGGACTCCGCGCGCCCCGCGAATCCCCGGGCCGAAGCGGTCACCGCTGAACCGGCGAAGCTCTCCCACGGCTACGGCTACGGCTACGGCACGTGCGCTGCCGAGGCCGGCGTTCGTGGACGACTATCTCTCCACGAGGCACCCGAAAATCTACTCCGGCTGGAATAGACATTGAAATGTGGTCCGGTTATGGTTTTTCTCGTAGCCCAGAGAGACAGCCGGGCGCGCGCACCGGGAGGTCCGGCAGACGGTGCAGCGGTTCCTCGGGGCCCTGGTGTCATACGGCTGCCATACGGCACCAGGGCCCCTCCACCGCGTTCCACAGAGAGGTGCGATGACAGCGAACGACTCGTTCGACCGTCTCGATGATGACGACTACCCCGCCTACACCATGGGCCGGGCCGCGGAGACGCTCGGCACCACCCAGGGCTTCCTCCGCGCCATCGGCGAAGCCCGCCTGATCACCCCGCTCCGCTCCGAGGGCGGCCACCGCCGCTACTCCCGCTACCAGCTGCGCATCGCCGCGCGCGCCCGGGAACTCGTCGACCAGGGCACCCCGATCGAGGCCGCCTGCCGCATCGTCATCCTCGAAGACCAGCTCCAGGAAGCCCTGCGCATCAACGCCGAGTACCGCCGCGCCGCCGAATCGGCGGATCCACCGCCCGTGGTCTGAGGTGGTGGAGCCGACCGAACTGATGGCCCGTCTCTCCCCGCCGCGACCCGGACCGCGACGCGCCGAGCCCCCGGGGTGTCCCCGAACCCGACAGATGTTCTATGTTGCACAGGCAAAACAGCGGGGGAGGCGACGGACGACGCATGGCACGGGACTACGACAGTCAACTACTGGAGTCGGTGACGGTACGCCGTCGCAGGATGCGCGACGCGCTGCTCTTCGGGGCGGGGCGGGCGCGACGCACCGCGGACGAACGGCTCGGGAAGGTGTTCGCGGGGATGGCCATCGCGGCCGTCCTGTGCGCGGGATGCGTCGGATGGTCCTTCATCCAGGCCACGTTGGCGAAGCAGAAGGCCGAACAGCAGGAACAGAAGCAGCGACAACAGGGACTCGTGCAGCCGTACGCACAGCCGCCGGCCCTGTCGAGGACGGCCGCCGAGGCGGCGTCCCGGCACGCCTCCAGGCCCGCGTCGGGACCGCCGCTCACGACGCTCTCGAAGGCCGGGGCCCCGGCCGGGCCGGCAGCCCCGTCGAAGGCCCCCCGCACGTCGAAGGCCCTCGCATCGCCAGCGCCGACGAAGTCGCCCAAGTCGACCCATTCGTAGAAACCTTGACCCTGAAGGGCCGCAACGCCGCGATGATAGGTTCCCGCAAGTGGTGAGCACAGCAACGCCTTCCCGAGCGCAACTGTCCCGGGTGACCCTGGTCGGCGAGCGGCGCCGGGCCGACATGGTCCTCCCCTCGGACACCCCCATAGGGCAGCTGCTCCCGGACATCCTGCAGTTGCTCGACGACCGTGCCGCCTCGCGGCCCATGACACGCCAGTTGGTGACGTCGGACGGTTCCGCGCTGCCGCAGGACAGCACGCTGGCCGGCGCCGGCATAGCCGACGGCGCGGTCCTGCGGCTGGTCAGGACCCACTCCGCGCCACCCGCCCCCGTCGTTCACGACGTCGTCGACCTCGTGGCCGACGATCTCGACCTCCAGGCCTGGCGCTGGCGCCCCGCTGCCCGCAGGGGCAGCGCGGGGGTGGCGACCGTCGCCTTCGCGGTGATCGCCGCACTGCTCGCCCGCCGCGAGTTCGCACTCGACGTCCTGGCCGGCGCCCTGCTCGTCGTCACCGTCCTCCTGTTCGCCGCCGGCGCCCTCGGCGCCCGCGTCGGGAACGGAAACCGGGGCCTGGCCTCGGCTCTCCTGCTCGCCTCCGGAGCACTCGGCATCCTCACGGCGTGGACGGCCGCCGACGCCCACCAGTGGGCGGGGACCGCACGACTGGCCGCCGTCGCGGCCGCCCTCGTCCTGACCCTCGTCATGCTCGGCTGGTTCTCCCCGCTCGGTCGCGGCGGATTCATGGGCGCCGCCGCCGTCGCCACGATCACCGCCGTGTGGGAGGCGGTCGCCTCCGTTCAGGACGACCCGGCCCGACTCGGCGCGGTCATGGCCGTGTTCTCCGTCGTCCTGCTCGGCCTGCTGCCCCGCCTCGCGCTGATGGCCTCGGGGCTGACAGCGCTCGACGACCGGCGCTCCGGCGGAACCTCCGTGAGCCGGCATCAGGTGGGCAACGCGCTCGCCGCCACGCACCGGGGCCTCGCCCTCGCCACGATCGCGACGGCCGTCTCCGCCGCGGCGGCCGGCTGGTTGCTCACGCTGGCCGGCGAACCGAGCCTGTGGACCGTGGTGCTGCCGTCCCTCGTCGCCGTGGTGCTCCTGTCGAGGGCGCGGGCCTTCCCGCTCGTCGCGGAGGTCGTGGCGCTGATCGCCGCGGCGGGGCTGCTCCTCGTACGCCTCGTGATGCTGTGGATCGGACACGGCGGCGGCGCGGGAGCCCTCGCCGTGCTGTGCGTGGCCGCGCTGCTGCCGCTGCTCGGGCTCGCGATGCAGCCGTCCGACCACGTGCAGGTACGACTGCGGCGCATGGCCGACTTCGTCGAGTCCGTCGGGGTGGTGGGGTTGTTCCCGCTGGCCATCGGGGTGTTCGGCATCTACGGGCAGTTGCTCGACAAATTCTGAGGTCCACGCACAGGCGCTCCGCGCGGGGCAGCAGGTCGGAACAAGAGGTCAGGGGGCAGACATGTCGAACGCGGACAACTGGCAGGGTGACGTCCTGCGGGACCTGAGGGGCGGCGGCCCGCAGCCCGCCCCGCAGGGCGGGGCCGGGCCCGCCGGGCAGGGCGCCACCGCGCCCGTGCCCCCCGGCCCGGGTCAGGATCCCGCGCCGCCCGACGCCCCGCCGACCCCGCACGCGCCCCCGCACCCCGCCCCCCAGGTCCCGCCCGCCGCCCACCGGCCGAAGGACGACGCCCCGGCACACGGCCCCGCTCACGCCGGCGCCCGCGCGCCCCGTACCCCCGACTCCCGCCCCGCGGTCGATCCGAGTCTCGCCGGAGCGAGCCGCAAGCCCCGCAACGGCGAACCCTTCCCGGCCCGGGCCGCCCGCGCGATCTGGCGGACCGTTTCCTCATCCGTGGCCCGCGAGGTCGCCGAGGTCTCCCGCACCGCCGAATCGCTCCAACAGCCGGTGACCACCGGCCGCCAGATCGCCGTCACCTCCATCCGCGGCGGCGCGGGCAAGTCCACCGTCGCGGCCCTGCTGGGCACCACGTACGCCCACTACCGCCAGGACCCCGTCCTCTTCGTCGAGGCCGACCCCGCCCTCGGCTCGCTGCCCATCCGTCTCGGTGCCGAGTCACTGCGCTGGACCACCGGGGACGTCGCCGACATCGTCCAACCGCAGATGTCGCTGCTCGACATCACCGGCTACCTCGTCCAGCTCCGCGACAACGCCTGGCTGCTCCCCGGCAGCCAGGGCCAGATCGGCGCCATGCTGGACTTCCGCTCCTACGAACGCGTCATGGTCGCCCTGCGCCGCTACTTCGGCGTCACGGTCGTCGACTGCGAGACGCTCCCCGCGGAAGTGGCCCGCGTCGCACTGACCGCCTCCCAGGCCTGCGTCCTGACCACCCCCGCGACCCTCGACGGCGTCGCCAGCACGCACGCGGTGCTCCAGTGGATGCGGGGCCTGCCCCCGCACGTGATCGGCGGCACCGTCGTGGTCCTCACCGAACAGGCCCCGCACTCGGGCATCGACACCGACGAGGCGGTACGCACGCTCCGGTCCACCGGAACGAGCGTCCACGTCCTGCCGTACGACCGCCACCTCGCGGACGGCGGCGCGATCCGCACCGACCTGCTCGCCCAGGCGACCAGGACGGCCGCCACCCGCATCGCGGCGGACGCGTTCCAGCTTTCCCAGAAGCGCCACTGACGGACGACGACGGACGGCGAAGATGAGCACCCGACTGATCCACCGCCCGGCCCGGACGGTCAAGCCGCCCGCCGCCTCCGAGGCACGCGTCATAGAGGCACCGCCGAACCTGCCCGAGGGCAAGGCGGGCAACATCGCCATGTCGCTGCTGCCCGTGGCCGGTGTCATGTCGTCCGTCGTGATGATGACGGTCGTCCGCAACAGCCAGTTCGCCGCCCTCGGCGCACTCATCCTCGTCGTCACCGTCATCGGTTCCGTCGGCCTCGTCTTCTCCCAGCGCGGCAAGGCCCAACGCACCCGCCGGACCCAGCGCGAGGCGTACCTCGCCTATCTGGAGGACCTCCGCGAGGAACTCGCCACCGAGGAACGCGAACGGGGCGAGCGCGCCGACGTGCTCAACCCGCAGCCCCACGCGCTCTACGACATCGTGCGCGACCCGGCACGGCTGTGGGAGCGCCGCCGCGTCGACGCCGACTTCCTGCGCGTGCGCGTCGGGACCGGCGAGATGCCCGTACGCGACCTGCGGATCGCGGACCAGGGCTCCACCGTCCTCACCCCGCCCGACCTCTTCATGCTCAACGAGGCCTCGGCCCTGACCACCCGGTTCCGCAACGGCACCGAACTCCCGCTCACCGTCCCCCTCGACCGCATCGGCAACGTCACCGTCATCGGCCCCCGCGAGGACTGCCTGCGCGTCGCCCGCGCCCTGATGGTGCAGACCGCCGCCGCCCACGCACCCGACGACGTCGCCATCGCCCTGGCCGTACCGGGCGACCGGCTCGACGACTGGGAATGGGCCAAGTGGATGCCGCACCTGCTCGACACCGAGCAGTTCGACGGCCCCGTCGCAGCCCGCCGGATCGCCCCCTCGGCGGCGCAGCTCGCCCGCCGGCTCGGCCCCGAACTGCGCCGCCGCGCTTCCTACGCCGCCGAGGTCCGCCGCGGACTGTCCGGCAAGGACGCCCTGTCGATGACCTCCCGGCTGCTCGTCGTCGCCGACGGACACGGCGAGGACGCCGTCGAGCTGCCGCGCCCGGACGACGCCGTCGGCCTGCGCGAGATGGGCGTCACCGTCCTGCACCTGCTCGACCAGCGGATCCAGGAGCCCGGCCACGTCGGCGTACGGATCACCGTCGAAGGAGACCGGGTCCTCATCGAGGACCTGCGCCAGGAGGAGCCGATCAGCGCCCACGGCACCGTGGACGGGGTCGGCATCCCCTTCGCCGAGGGCCTGGCCCGGATGCTCGCGCCGCTGCGGCTGTCCGCCGAGTCCCTGGTCGACGCCCCGCTCTCCGGCCCCGTCGACTTCGCCGACCTGCTCGGCATCGACGACGTGGCCCGCCTCGACCTCGACCGGCTGTGGGCGCCGCGCGGCGAGCGCGCCTTCCTGCGCGTGCCCATCGGCGTCAGCGACTCCCGCGAGCCGGTCCTGCTCGACCTGAAGGAGTCCTCCGAGCTGGGCATGGGCCCGCACGGGCTGTGCGTCGGCGCCACCGGCTCCGGCAAGTCCGAACTGCTGCGCACCCTCGTACTCGCCCTGGTCGCCACGCACCCGCCGGAGGACCTCGCGCTCGTCCTCGTCGACTACAAGGGAGGCGCGACCTTCGCCCCGTTCGCGGACCTGCCGCACGTCGCCGGTGTCATCACCAACCTGGAGAACCAGGCCGGTCTCGTCGAGCGCGTCCACGCCTCCCTCGCGGGCGAGGTCAAGCGCCGCCAACAGGTCCTCAAGGGCGCGGGCAACGTCGCCGACATCGGCGACTACGCCGCGCTGCGCGCCGACCGGCGGCCCGACCTGGAACCGCTGCCGCACCTCTTCGTCGTCATCGACGAGTTCGGCGAACTGCTCACGGCCAAGCCCGATTTCATCGACCTCTTCCTGTCCATCGGCCGGATCGGCCGCTCCATCGGCGTGCACCTGCTGCTCTCCAGCCAGCGCATCGAGGGCGGCAAGCTCAAGGGCCTGGACACCTACCTCTCCTACCGGCTGGGCCTGCGCACCTTCTCCGCCGACGAGTCCCGCACCGTCCTGGACACCACCGACGCCTTCCACCTCCCCCCGCTGCCCGGCTTCGGCTACCTCAAGGTCGACACCAGCCACTACGAGCGCTTCAAGGCGAGCTACGTCTCCGGCGGCTACCGCGGGCCCGTCCGACGGACCGAGGAGGAGGACACCGGCCCCCTCGCCCTGGCGTACGAGGCGTTCAACACCCTCGCCGACCTGGAGAACCAGGGGCCGCAGGAGCCCTCCGCCCGGCGCCGCGAGACCGGCCCCACCGAGATGGGCGTCATCGTCGGACAACTGGAGCACGCCGCCGCGCCCGTGCGCCGGATCTGGCTGCCGCCGCTGTCCACCGCGATCGCGCTGGACACGGTCGCCGGCCCGCTGGACGCCGGCCCGCGCGGGATGCAGCTCGCCAAGCGGCGCGGCCGGCTCACCGTACCGCTGGGCCTGCTCGACGACCCGACGAAGCAGTGGCAGGGCGAGTGGTACCTCGACCTGACCGTCGCCGGCGGCCACGCGGCCGTCATCGGCGGACCGCAGTCCGGCAAGACCACCCTGCTGCGCACCCTCGTCCTCTCCCTCGCACTGACCCACACCCCGCGCGAGGTCGGCGTCTACGGCCTCGACCTGGTCGGCGGCGGCCTCCAGGCCCTGTCAGGTCTGCCGCACGTCGGCGGCATCGCCGGCCGCGCCGACCGCGAGCGCGCGGCCCGTACCGTCGAAGAGGTACGGAACATGCTCGCCACCCGCGAGGACCTCTTCCGCGAGCACGGCATCGACTCCGTCGAGCAGTTGCGCACCCTGCACACGGCGGGCCGGCTGCCGCAGCTGGCCTCCGCCGAGATCGTCCTCGTCATCGACGGCTTCGGCGCGCTGCGCGACGACTTCGAGGAACTCGACGACGCCGTCGTGGACATCCTCAAGCGCGGCGGCGGCTACGGCATCCACGTCGTCGCGGGCATGCTCCGCTGGAACGACGTCCGCATCGCCACCCAGTCGAACTTCGGCACCAGGGTCGAACTGCGCCTCAACGACCCCGGCGAGTCCAGCATCGAGCGCAAGCTCGCCGAGACCCTCTCGCCCGACGAGCCCGGCCGGGTCCTCACCGACGGCAAGCTGTTCGCACAGGTCGCGCTGCCCCGTACGGACGGCCTCGCCGACCAGGCGGAGCTGGGCGCCGTACTGGAACGCACGGCCCGCCAGGTGCACGCCACCTGGAGCGGAGAGGCCGCCCAGCCGGTACGGGTACTGCCGCACGTCCTGGAGCCGCACCTGCTGCCGGGGCCTGCCGCCGAACCCCGCCGGGTGCCGATCGGCCTCGACCAGAGCGCACTGGCGCCCGTACTGCTGGACCTCTTCGCGCACGACCAGCACCTGCTGGTCATGGGCGACAGCGAATGCGGCAAGACGAACCTGCTGAAGACCATCGCGGCCGGACTCATCGAACGGTACGGCGAGGAGGAACTGGTCTTCGCCGTCATGGACCCGCGCCGCGCCCTGCGCGGAGCGATCCCCGAGGAGTTCAACGGGGGCTACGCGTACAACGCCAAGATGTGCGCGGGACTGGCCGCGGGCATCGCCACCGAGCTGGAACGGCGGATGCCCGACGACAGAGCCCCCCTGGACGACCTGGAACCCGGCAGCTGGGGCGGCGGCCCCCGGATCGTGGTCCTCGTGGACGACTACGACGTGCTCACCACCGCGGGGCAGTCGCCGCTCGCCCCCTTCCTGCCGTACATCCCGTCGGCGGTCGACATAGGCCTGCACTTCGTGCTGACCCGCCGCGTCGCCGGCGCCTCGCGCGGCATGTACGAGCCGCTGGTGCAGGGGCTGCGCGAATCAGGGGCCTCGGCCGTGGTGATGGCGGGCGACCGCAGCGAGGGCCAGCTCTTCCCCGGTGTGTACGCCTCGCAGCAGCCCGCCGGACGCGGTGTGCTCGTCCGACGGGGACAGAGCCGGCGCCTGATCCAGACCGTGTACACGCCCGAGTGACGAAACCACCGGACCACTAAGGACCGTACGACCCCATGACCAAGGACGTCATAGCCCTCACCCCGCGGATGCCCGACGCCTGGAGCGTGCTCGCGGGGCTGCTCTCCGGTGGCCCTGACAAGCTGGTGGACACCACCGGCGAGGGCGCCGTCGTACAGCTCTGCGACGCGCGGGGCCGGCCGCTGGTGGCCGTCGAGGCGCCGATGCTCGTGCAGGTCCCCGGCGAGGCCGCGCGGCTGTTCGCGGCCGTGGAGCCACCGGTGCCGTTCTGGTGGACCGAGGCCCGCGCCACCACCGGCGTCGCGGAGGCCGAACGGCTGGCGGGCACCTTCGCGGCCCGGGTCGCCGCACTGACCGGCGGCACGGCCTGGCCGCCGGAGGCCGCGCTCTCCGTGGCCGTGGTCCCGTCCGAGGACGTGGGCGTCGCCCCCGCGCCGGCCGCCGCGCAACCCGCCGTGGACGTCCTGACCGACCAGGTCGCCGTCGTCATCATGGACCGGCCCGTGATCGCCATGACGGCCTGGCTCTCGGACGCCTTCCGGGCCGCCGCCGCTTCGGAGCGCGGACTCCAGATCGTCAGCCCGGCGGGCAGCACCCTCACCCCGGCCGTGCGCGACGCTCTGGCCGGCTGGCCCTCGCGCTGGGTCGTGCAGGACGAACGGGACGGCTACTACGACGGCCGCTCGGGCGCCGTGCTGCGCTGGCAGGAGGGCATGTTCGCGACGGTCGTGCGGCCGGACGCGACCGAGGACGATCCGCGCACCCCGGTCGCGGCCTCGTTCCGGGAGTTCACGGACACCGGCGAACGCCAACTCGCGGTCTCCTTCCGGACGGTCCACCCCGCCGACGACCGGCTGGTGCTCGGCGGCGCCCTGGAGACGGTCTGGCGAGAGCTCACCGGCGAGCCACCGGCCGGCTGGGCGACCGCCGAGCCCGCCAACCTGCCCTGGTCCCCGGCGCGGTTGACCGACGTCGCCCACGCGCGGTCGCCCGACCCGAGCTGGTTCGTGGTGGTCGGGAGCCCGGCGCGGCCCGGCATCGCCGGCGTCCGGGTGACCCGTACGAAGGCGGGTGTGGAGGAGGACGTCACGCTCGCGTTCGGCTACGGGGCCCACGAGGAGCCGCCGTTGGACGCGCTGCCGCGGCTCGCGGAGACGCTCGCCACCCGCCACCCCCTGCGCTCCATGCTCGTACAGCTCCGCAAAGCACGCCGTGACCTGGCGGTACCGGCCCGCTTCGAGGGCCCCGGCGTGCCGTTGGCGTTCGTCCTGGGCTCCGAAGAGGTCCGGGCGATGCCGGGCGACCGCGCACGGCGCACGCCATTGTCAGTGCCACCGGTCACACTGGGACCGAAGGCACGCCCGGCGCTGTACTACCCGTTCCCGGGGGAGCCTTCGGACCTGTCGGGGTGGAGCGACTTCGAGCGGTTGATGCGGCACCTGAAGGGCGAGTGACCGGCCTGTTGGTTTGTCAGGCCTTCGTCACAACTACTCGGTTGCCGACTGCGTCAGCGATATGAGTTGATAAAAATGAACATACTCACGATCAACGAGTAGACGGGGGAGTGGAATGAAGTTCGACATGGGGACGCAGGTTCTGACGAGCCTGATGTCGGGGTCGCGGAACTCGGGTACCGACCTGGGAAGCCTGATCCAGCAGTTGATCAACGCGGCGCAGCCCCTGGAGGGCAAGTTCAACGGTCAGGGCAAGGTCGCGTTCGACTCGTTCAAGCTGCGGTCGGACGAGATCACGAAGGAACTGAACGCCTCGCTGTCGGCCATCCTGGGCGGCCAGTCCGGCATGGAGCAGGCCTTCGGGTCCGGTGACCAGGAGCAGGACGACAACGCGCGCACGCAGATGGGCGCGGGCAACTTCGACGCGGCCCGGTTCTCCGGCCGCTGATCCTCTTCAGAACCTTTCAACCACACGGGGAGTGTGTTGCGTGATGGCCGGTGACACGGACCGTCGGTCCTACGACGCGGGTGCGTCGACCGAGGCACAGGGCAACATCCAAGTGGTCATCGGCCAGTTGGAGCAGGTGATCGCGGCACGCGAGGCGCAGGTGAGCGCGGCGATGTCGGACTTCGCGGCGGACGGTGTGGCGGACGACTACCACGCCAAGGAACTGCGCTGGAAGAACGCCTCGCAAGAGGTGAAGAACATCATCCGGCTGCTCAAGACGACGCTGGAGAAGAACGACGCGACGGCGCAGCAGACGCTGGCGCGGGCCAGGGCCGCGGTCGACAACATCGGCTGAGTGGGTTGTCGGAGCTTCGGGGGAGCTATGACGTCGTGGGACATCAAGCCGCAGGGTGTGCAGAGCCAGCTCAAGCTCACCGGTGAGCGGGCGGGTGATCTGGAAAAGGCATTGAACAAGCTGATGTCGGACATGTCGGAGGCCGCGTACGCGGCCGGTACGGCGATTCCGGGTTCGGCGGCCACGGTGCCCTCACCCACCATGCAGGGGCCGGTGCCGACGGGGCAGGTGCCCTTGTCGCACCGGGGCAGCACGGGCCCGGTGGGCGCCGCGCTCAGCCAGTACCTGGAGAAGAGGCAGACGGACCTCAAGTCCGTGGTGGACCGTATCCAGGCCTCACTCCTGGGCGCGGCCAAGGCGACGAACGAGTACCTCCAAGGTGACCTGGAGGCGGCCAAGGAGGCCCAGGACGCGGCGAAGAACGTACGCCTGGACCTGCTGAAGGACGCCCCGGGAGGCGCCAAGTGAGCAACGCACCGGTCGATCCCGCCGAAGTACCCGTGTTCACGGGGCAGTTGTCGGTCCTGGACGAGAAGGTGACGGCGCTGTCGGCGGACGGCGGCGCGCTGGCGAACGCCGGCTCGTCGGTCCATACGACGTTCGGTGGGATGTCGGCGTATTACCAGGCCCCCGAGGCGGAGCAGCTGTTCGCGGTGACCAAGCCGGTCGCGGACATCACGCTGTCGTTCAGTGGCGACCTGTGCACCATCGCGGGGGCCCTGGGCACGTACTCGCAGGAGATCCGGCCTCTGGTGAAGAAGCTGGAGGAGCTGAAGGCGGAGGCGGCGTCGTTCCGGTCGAAGGTCTCGCGCGACGAGGACTGGATCGAGGACGGGGATCTCATTGACGAGAACCTCGACCGCCGGAACAAGATCGCCGAGGTGTGGACGCAGTTCCAGGCGGCGGAGCGGCACGCGCACGACAAGATCGTGGCATTGGTGTGCGGAGCGCCGCTGAAGGTGAACGACGGCTCCAACGGTGAGGGCATGTACGGCTATGACGCCGAGGCTCTCAAGCAGGCGAAGTCCCTGCCGTGGGGTGACGCGGTGGAGGAGTCGGTTCCGGCGTGGCAGGTGTGGGAGCACGCCTATGACTTCGGCAAGGGCCTGATCGTCGACGGCGTGTGGGGCACGATCAAGGGTCTGGGGACACTGGTCGGCTTCGACGGCTGGGACGCGGCGGGGCAGGCGTGGACGGGGCTGGGGAAGCTCGCGACCGGTCTGGTGATCACCGCGTCACCCGCGGCGGTGGCGTTCTGGATGGCGGACGAGAAGGATCTGCCGCCGTGGATCCGTGATTCGCGGACGGCGATGAAAGAGACCGGCAAGGCGCTTGTCGCATGGGACCAGTGGGGTTCGAACCCTTCCCGCGCGGCGGGCGCGGTCACGTTCAACGTGCTGACGACGGTGTTCACCGGTGGTGCCGGTGGTGCGGTGGCGGGCGCGGGCAAGGCCGGGCTCGCGGCGAAGGCGATTTCCTTCGCGGGCAAGGCGGGTCGCGCGATCGATCCGATGACGTACGTGTTCAAGGGTGCCGGGGCCGGCATCTCGAAGATCGGCGATGTGATGGCCGGTCTGAAGGGCATGGGAAAGATCGAGATTCCCAGGATCGACGAGGGCGCGTTCAGCCTGCCCGAAGGCGCCTTGGAACTGCCTGACGGAACGATTCGGCTGCCCAAGGACACCCCGATACCCGCAGGGGCCGTCAAGGTCTCCGACGACACCATCAGACTCCCCGAGGGCACCGCCTCCCTGCCCCCGGGCACGGTCAAGTGGCCTTTCGACGGCCCCGCGAAGTACGCCGACGAGGCGGGCAACCTCTACAAGGAGGACGGCAGCCTCTACCAGAAGGCCGGCGACGCCAGGCCGGAACCGTCCCCGAAACTCGACACGGACGCGAACACCCCCAGGACGGAGACCCCGGCCCGCCAGGAGGCCCCGGTCCTGGCAGGAGTCGGCGCCCGAGGCGGCGACGACGTCATCCGCGTCGGCAGCGACATCTCCGACCCGGTCCGCGCGGCGGACAACGGCGCCCACGGGGGCAGCTTCGACAACACCCCCACGGGCCGCGCGGGCGACCACGGCACTCCGGGCGGCCACGCCCCGGACGGGGCGCCGCGCAACGACCTGGACAACACCCCCCGCGGCAACTCCCGCCCGGACACTCCGTCCACAGCCGCCACCCATGCGGACGGCTCCGGATCAGGTGCCACCCACACAGATGGCCCGTCCACAGGAGGCGGCCACCACGAGCCCCCGTCCCCTGGCAGCGCCCACCCGGAAGCTTCGGGCACGGGCGGCATCGACGGCGCGACGACTCCCGGCGGTGGCGCACCCGGTCCGAATCGTGTTCCCGACCCTCCGAGTTTCATGCGGCAGGGGGACAACCCCTACGGCCCTCCCGGGTCGCTCAAGCCGGAGCAGATCACGGAGATCCAGGTCTACAGGGCCAATCACGAGGAGGGGTACTTCAAGGACTACTACGAGAAGCGCGGCTACCGCCAGGACACCGACCTCCCCGACGAGAGCGGCTTCCCACCGCCGCAGCTGATCAGGGACCCCGCCAATCCGACGATGTGGATCGCGAAAGACAGTGCTCCGCCGGCCTTCCCGACGAAGTACTACCCAGGCTGGGACCGTTCAGGTACCGCCCAGCAGTTCACTGATCCGCACGCCAAGTCCATCCTGGACAACGCGGCCAGGACACGGCACGAGGCGATTCAGGCCGACAACCCCCTGCACGATCCGCTTGGTAAGGCCAAAAAGGCTTGGGAAGCGAATAGAACGCCCGAGAACAAGGCGATATATGACGCTCTCAAGGCCGATCACGCACCGTTCCACGACACGATGTCAAAGGCCACTGAGGCCTACGGTGAGTCTGTCGCCCGCCATCATGCCGTCTCGCAGTTCTACGACGGAGCAAAGTGGGAGCCGACCGCCGGACCCAAGAACGGGAACGATCAGTTCGACCAGGTCTGGCGGCGCAAGAACGACGAGGGCTTCGCCGTAATCGAAGCGAAGAGCGACGTCGGTACGGGCATCAACGAGCGTACGCTGCCGACCGGATACAAGGCGAAGCAGGGCTCGCGCGAATACTTCCTCGACATCATGAACGAGATGTGGAAGAGAGCGCAGAACGGAGATGCCGCCGAGCTCAAGTTGTACACTGACCTCAAGAAGGCGCTCATAGCGGACAAGGTCGAATACATCCTCGTGAAGGGTGTTTCCGACGGGCCGACTCATGGGGGCTTCAAGAGTCGCCGATTCAATATCGGAACGTTCAAAGAGGAAGACTTCTTCTTCGAGGCCACCAACAGGAGTAATCCGTGACGGTAATTGTGGAGCGGCATGCCGTTCCTACGGTCGAGGAGCAGGTCACCGAGCGCCTCTCCGAGGAGTTCGAGACGAGCATTCAGAATCTGGATGCCTCGCCTGCGATCGTCGGCATGGCACTGAACGAGGCACTCCTGCAGGTGCAGGCGAACCAGGCCCTCAATCCGCGCGGCAACCGTTTCGCCACGTGGGACGCCACCGTCTCCGCCATGCAAATCGGCACGACAGCCTTTGTTGCCGCCTCCGCCACCGAAGGCTCGATCGAGACGCGCATCGCACACGAGATGCGCACCGTCAACGCCACGGGGCCCCAGTTCTACGCAAACGCCGGCAACTGGTTGACCGCACTCTGGTTCGTGATCATCTGCCGGGATCAGCCCCGTATGGGCACGATGTGCCAGATTCCGCTCGAACTCCTGCGATCGTCCGGCGCGGAGGGGGATGAGTACCTCTACCACTGGGTGGACGCCCTGCAGACGTACTGGCGTGAGCAACCGGGTCTGCCGGAGAAACTGACGGCGGCCATCGAGCAGTCCCATCCGGATATCGCCACGATCACGCCGCGCGATCTGCTCCAGTGTGTGCTGTACCCGCCGATCAACCTCTTCTACCAGTTCCTGCGCAAGGACCACGACGGGTTCAACCAGGCGCTCGTGGAGGCTCTGGAACTCCACAAGGCGTACTGGAGTACGCCGGAGCGTTCGGGGGACATCGCAGGGTTCCTGGCCCTCGGGCCGCTGGCGATCGCATGTCTCGCGTACGACGCAGGCTTCCCCATCGAGGTCGAGTCCGAGTACCTGCCCGTCCGCCTTCTGGACCGTTCCTGGGTGGGCGAGTTCGACACGTGATGCCATTTGACCGGGACACGGTCGTGACCGTGTCCCGCCAGGACTATCCGAAGGATGCGATGGCGGCGGTGGTTCCTGTCATGGAGGGGTCGCTGTCCGATGTGCTGGAGGGGATCGAGACCTCGCACCGTTCCAGGTCGGGCGCGGTCACGGAGTCGCTGAACGTCGCCCTGGTCCGTAGTGTCGGGGACCCCGGCGCCGTGATGCTGGAAACCTGGGAGTCCTGGCTGCTGGCCATGCAGGCGCATTCGGCTGTCTTCGCCGCCGCCGTTTCCGAAGGGGAAGCGGTCACCTGCAAGGTCCGCCAGGAGGAGCGCCACCTCGCCACCACCGGGCCGCAGGCCTACCTCAACGCGAGCACCTGGTTCGACGCCTTCTACCTCGCGATCATCTGCCGTGAAGCAGCCCGCCTCGACATGCTGGCGCGAGTTCCGGTGTCCCTGCTGCGCGACTTCGGCGGCACGCTGGACGAGTACGCCTACGCCTGGGTGGAGACCCTCCAGAGCTTCTGGCTCCACCGTGACGACCTGCGCACCCACCTGGTGCGCGCCGTGGATCTGAGCGCTCCCGAGCAGGCCCGTGTCCTCGACGCGGAGACCATGACCAAACTCCATTACCCGCCGATCATGTTGCTCTACCGCTACCTGCGCAACGACGTGGCCGGCTTCAACGAGGCCCTGGCCGACGCCGTCCGCTGGCACAAGGAGTACTGGACCGCGGACGAGGACCGCACCCTCAACATCCAGGGGGTCGTGGCCCTCGCTCCGCTGGCGATAGCCTGCCTGGCCAAGGCCAACGGCCTCCCGCTCGAGATCGAGTCCGACTACCTCCCCCAGGCCCTCCTCGACTTCGCCTGGCGCGGTGAGTTCGACGCGTAGCACCGCGCCCCGCCGGCCGGGGCCATGGCCGGGGCGCTGAACGGCACCTTCAAGGCCGAGCTGATCGAGATGCAAGGCGCCTGGCAGGACGTGGACCAGGTGGAGCGCGCGATCCTCCAATGGGGCACGTGGTACAGCAAAGACCGCCTGCACTCCTCGCTCGACCACGTGCCACCAGCCGAGTTCGAACGCGACTTCCGGCAGGGCCAGGAACGAGCCCCGCAGTCCGTCTGAAAAAAGGTCACCGGACTCCACGAAACTCGGGACAGCTCACTTCACGCGCCCCCGCATGAGTTCCAACGGTCCGGACTGGCGCCAAGGCAAGGCCGACCCCCGAGCCGCTCGACCCGAGCGACCACGGCGGTGCGCAAGGCATGCGGACTCAGAAGGGCACCAGGCCATATAGTCGTACGATCCTGGCCGAAATGACTTCGCGCGGTGGCAGGGACGCCGAGATCACGAAGGACCTCTGTGCCGCGTTGAAAGCGGTGAAGCTCAGGTAACCCCTTGTCAAGGCCAAGGCAGATGTCAACAGTGACGGCCTCTACGCTGGTGCCGTGATCGAGGACTTCACGTTTTAGCTGGAGGAGAGCCAATGGCAACGCGCGTTCCGCGCCATGACTTCCCTACGGACAACTCGGCGGAGGTCATGGAGCCGGTGGTTGCGGCCGCCCAGGAGGCCGTCGAGGGGATCGAGGCGTCCGAGGACGACCGCTGGGACGCGCTGCCGTCCGCACTGTCGGCGGCGAAATGGCACTGCCTCCAGGACCCGGTGGCCGGCGATCTCAAAACCTGGGAGTCGTGGGTCCTGGCCATGCAGGTGGGATCCGCACTCTTCGCCGCCGGCACCGCGCAGGAAGGCCCGGTGAACTGCCGGGTCGGGACCCTGGACGAGGTGCGCAAGCTCCCGGCGACCGGTCCGCAGGACTACTTGCATGCCGGGAACTGGCTCACCTCGTTCTACCTGGCGCTCATCTGCCGCGAGAACGAGCGGGTGAACCAGCTGGCCCAGGTCCCGGTGGGGTTCCTGCGTGCCTCAGGCGCGGAGTTCGACGAATACGTCTACACCTGGATCGAGACCCTCCAGAACTTCTGGTTCGGCCGGGCGGAGACCTGGAACACCCTGGTCGCCGCGGTCAACGGCACCGATCCCCAGCACGCCCGGATCACCGGCACGGAACTGATACCGAAGATCATTTACCCGTCACTGGAGCTCTTCCAGCTCTATCTGCGCCGGGAGGACCAGGCCTTCAACGACTCCCTGGCGACGGCCCTGACCTGGCACAAGGAGTACTGGACCGCGAACGAGGCCCGTTCCCTCAGCGGTGACGGTCTGGTCGCCCTGGCACCGCTCGCGATCGCCTGCATGGCGTCTGACGCAGACATGCCGATCGAGGTCGAGTCGGAGTACCTCCCCAAGCACCTGCTGCGGCACACCTGGGTCGGTGAGTTCGCCACGTGAGTCGTGCGGTGACTCGCCATCCCTTCCCCACAGAGAACGCGGAAGCAGCGCTCACCGCGCTCAAGGAGAGTGCGGAAGGGTGGATCGGTGGTCTGGAGGCGGACTCGACCGGTCTGGGCGAAGCCCTGGACACCACGCTCATGGTGGCCAAGGTGCACTGCCTGACGGATCCGCGGGGGTCGATCTTTCCCACGTGGGATGCCTGGGTGAACGCCATGCAGGTCGGTTCGGCCGTCTTCGCCGCCGCGACCGCGGCCGAGGACCAGGTGCGGTGCCGGATAGCGCACGAGGACCGTACGCTCCAGACCACCGGCCCACAGCAGTACGTGACACCCGGCACCTGGCTGGCCGCGTTCCACCTGGCCGTGGTGTGCCGGGAGCGGGACAGGATCACAGCGCTGTGCCGGGTGCCGCTGTCGCTGCTCCGGGACAACAACGCGCACTTCGACGCGTTCGAGTACGCCTGGATCGACGCGCTGCAGACCTACTGGCTCGGTGGTGACGGCCTCAGCGCGAAGCTGGTGGCCGCGATCGACGGCACGGACCCGGCGGTCGCCACTCATCCGGAAGCCGCGGGCAAGCTGATGTATCCGCCGATGGAGATGTTCCACCGCGTCGTTCGCGGGGACCACGCCGGGTTCGATCGCGCCCTCGCCGCAGCCCTGGAGTGGCACAAGGAGTACTGGACCGACGAGGGCCGGGCGGCCCGGGTCTCGGGTCTCGTCGCCCTCGCGCCGCTCGCCATGGCCTGCTTCGCCCGGAACGAGGGCATTCCGATCGAGGTCGAGTCCGAATACCTGCCCGCCACCCTCCTCGCCGGCAACTGGTGCGGCGAATTCCCCACTTAAGGCGGACTGCGTGACGAGCCCGGTGCGGGCTCAAGTGAACCGCCCCGGTCAGGGAGACGCGCAGAGCGTGAAATCCAGGCCGCACAAAGGGCCGTTGACCGCACTAACGCCTCTTTGAGCCAAAATTCAACGACGGGCCCCTCATTGCATATCCAACCAATGGCGCAAAATGATAAGGAAGTTCGATGGGTACGCTGCTGCGCGCGCCGAGAGAGTGCGGTTCGTGGTTCTGGGACCTGGACGACGTGGTGGAGCCTGGCCTGGAGTCCGCGCTCAGCACCGCGGGGCGCATGAGTGCGGTGCTCCAGAAGCACGCTTTGCTGGAGCCGGACGCGCTTGAGTGGAACTGGCTCCAGGTCGGAAAGGGCGGCCTCGGTATCCATAGCCGCCTGGACCTTGTCAGGCGTTCGCTCGACGATCCGGCATTGCCCGATGAACTCCGCGCCTGTCGGCCGACGGGTCATCCGCAGGCGGAGATGGGCGGAATCCTTGTGCTGGGGTCCGGCGCGTGGTTCGACGCGAGCGGAACACGCCAGAAGGAGTACCGTCTGGTCGAACTCATGGTGTCAACCGACGAGATCGGCCCTTCGGCCGAACTGTCCGTGTACCACGACGTATGGGGTCTGTGTGATTTCCGGGGCGAGCCCCACCCGGCCGTTCATGCCGCTAACGCGCCACGGCTCGCGTCAGCCCTGCAGGAGCTCGTCCAAGCGCTCGGAGTCGAGGCGGAGCCCGGCGAGCCGACGTACTACGGTCGAGCGGAGGGGCATGGGCTCAAGGCTCCCGACATCATCTACGGGCGGGGACCGGACCTCACCGATGCGGTATTCGGCTAGATATCCAACCCGGTCCACATTGCCCTGGGGGAGCACCGCATGGCCGAGGACGTGATCGCGCTCACCGAGTTCAGCCAGACTGGCTGAGCATTCTGGCTGGTCTGCGGGGCGGGCTGTTCACGGGCGAGGCCGAGAAGTGCCTTGCCGGTCACCGCGTCAGTGTCACGGCTAACAGATCATTTCAGAATCCGGTTCGGAATCGTCTCAAGCAGATGATGCTGCAGGCGAGTTGAAGCAGGCCGAGATGGAGATCGGCGCGTATCTCGTAGCCGATCCGAAGGCGTTTGAACTGGTCCAGCCAGGCGAAGGTGCGCTCGACGACCCAGCGGGTCTTGCCCAGTCCGGAGCCGTGCGGGGTGCCGCGACGGGCGATCCAGAATTTCGCCTTCGCCGACAGCCTGCTCAGCCGCTGGCCGGCGCGGTTCAATGATCGGGAACTGGACGAGAAGGGCCTGTACCTCTTCGCCCGCTCGACCGCGCTGCTCGGTGACCTGAAACGCGACCAAGGTTCTGTGCTCGGCCCACTCTCCGCCCAGCACTCCTACGCCGGGGCTCGCGCGGTCTTCACTCAGCTCGGCATCCCGCGTCGTGTCGCCCAGCTCGACCTCTCCCTCGCGGTGGTCACGGAAATGTCCGGCAACCTGGAGGTTGCCGCCCGCCACTACGAGATCCTCGCCGTCGACGACCGCCTCTCCCGCCGAGACCGCGCCAGGGCCCGCCTACGGGTGGGCACGGCGCTGAGCAAGAACGGCCGGCACGACTACGCGACCCGTGTCATGCAGGCCGCGACCCGCGACTTCGAGGACCTCACCGAACCCGACGACTGGTCGGTGGCCCACCAGAAACTCGCCCTCGCCCGCCGAGGTGCCGGCGACCTCACCCAGGCCCTGCAGTACATCGACATCGCCCGCACCAGCGGGGCCACCGACTCACCGATGCAACGCGTACGGCTGGACACCGCCCATGGCCACATCCTGCTCTCCGACATGGCGACCCGGGATGATGGACTCCTCGTCCTCGATCAGGCCACGCGCACGGCCGCGCGGTACGGACTCGTCCACCAACTGCGCAGTATCGAGGGCATCAAGGCCATGAACGAGGGGGCGACCGGCCCCGGGCGACGGTGACCAGGGAGAGACGCGTGAGCGACAACCAGCAGGCCATCACCGAGGACCAGTGGCGCCGGGCGGCGCTGATCTGGGACTACCACCAGATGCACCACCAGTTGCGGCCCGTCGACGTGGCGATCGGCCTGGGCAGCCACGATCTCGGCGTCGCGACCCGTTCTGTCGAGCTGTACCGCGCCGGACTCTTCTCGACCTTGGTCTTCACCGGCGGCAACAGCCCCACCACCGCCAAGGTCTTTCCGCGCGGCGAGGCCGTCCACTTCCGCGAGCACGCCATCGACCTCGGCGTACCCGCGGAGGCGATCCTGCTGGAACCGGACGCCGGCAACACGGGGCAGAACATCACTCTCTCCCGTCAGGTCCTCACCGCCGCCGGTATCACCCCGACCACCGTGCTACTGGTCTCCAAGCCCTACATGGAACGGCGGTCGTTCGCGACCGCCCGCAAGCTCTGGCCCGACGTCGAGATCCTCTGCGCGTCGGAGCCGCTGGAGTTCGACGACTACGTGAAGTCCATCGGCGACGAGAAGCTCGTCCTGGACATGCTCGTCGGCGATCTCCAGCGGGTCATCGAGTATCCGAAGCTCGGATTCGCCATCGAGCAGGAGGTCCCGGAGGACGTGCAGGCAGCGTACGAATCCCTCACCCATGACGGCTTCACCAGCCGTCTCATCACTTCCTGACCTGCCGGAGCCGGGCAGGCTGTGTGCCATCCACCAGCCCAATCCGTTGCCGAGACTGACCACACTGGCCGGCCTGTTCGCGGCTGACCACTGAATCGTCCTGGACGACCTGCAGTTCACCCGCCGCGACCACCAGCACCGAGCCCGCCTCGGGACTCTCGATGATCCGAGTCGTCGGCAGTGGCTCACCGTCCCCACTCACCTTCCCCACGGACGGCCGACTCTCATCCGGGACACGTTGATCGACGATCCAGACCGGGCCCGGCGGAAGACCGCTGGGATGCTGCGGCAGTACTACGGAGCGAGTCCCTATTGGCCTGCGCTCGCACAGGCCCTGGCCCCAGTGCTGGATGCCTTCGGCACGGGACGGACCGCCACGGTCGCCCCAGTCTCCGTCCGTGGCGGTGTGCGCGATGTCGCGGGCCGCGGTCCGCAGGGCGTGGGCAGCCCGCTCCTCGGCCCGGACCTCCCCCTCCAGCGCAAGGCCGAGGCCGAGAAGGTGGCACTCAAGACCGCGAAGAAGGAGAAGGCCAAGAAGGCCGGCAGGGCCAAGGGCAGCAAGCAGAGCAACAAGGCGAAAGCCCGGGCCGAGGAGGCCGTGAAGGCCAAGCGCCGGAACTCCAAGAGGTAGGTCCCTGAGCGTCTCCGCTCGCGCAGGCCCTCCCGTCGCGCCCCGACCATCCGGCACGCCAGCCCCGGAACAGCAGAAACCCCAGGTCACGAGCTATGCGACCTGGGGTTCAACGGAGCCCCCTGTCGGATTCGAACCGACGACCTACGCATTACAAGTGCGTTGCTCTGGCCAACTGAGCTAAGGAGGCGCGTCCGAGAAGTGTAACCGGACCCGATCACCCGGCCGCCGGAATTTGCTGCGTGCAGGAGTGCTGACAGATCGCCGAACGGCGGGTAGCGTCACCTGAAGTTCACCCAGGTGGACTAGACCCATCTCCCGCCTCCTTCGGTGGGGGACCCATTCCTTTACTCGGATCGTCCGGCACGTTCCTGCCGGTGAGGGGACACATCGCCATGGCTACTGTCTCGTTCGACAAGGCAACCCGCGTCTACCCGGGCTCCACGAAGCCCGCCGTGGACCAGTTGGAGATCGAGATCGAGGATGGCGAGTTCCTCGTCCTCGTCGGTCCCTCCGGTTGCGGCAAGTCGACCTCCCTGCGCATGCTCGCGGGTCTTGAGGACGTCAACGGCGGCTCCATCCGGATCGGCGAGCGCGATGTCACGCACCTGCCGCCGAAGGACCGCGACATCGCGATGGTGTTCCAGAACTACGCGCTCTACCCGCACATGTCCGTCGCCGACAACATGGGCTTCGCGCTCAAGATCGCCGGCGTGAACAAGGCGGACATCCGCAAGAAGGTCGAAGAGGCCGCGAAGATCCTCGACCTCAGCGAGTACCTGGACCGCAAGCCGAAGGCGCTCTCCGGTGGCCAGCGGCAGCGTGTCGCGATGGGGCGGGCCATCGTGCGGGAGCCGCAGGTGTTCCTCATGGACGAGCCGCTGTCGAACCTCGACGCCAAGCTCCGTGTCTCCACCCGTACGCAGATCGCCTCGCTCCAGCGCCGCCTCGGCATCACCACGGTGTACGTGACCCACGACCAGGTCGAGGCCATGACCATGGGTGACCGGGTCGCGGTCCTCAAGGACGGGCTGCTCCAGCAGGTCGACTCGCCGCGCAACATGTACGACCGGCCCAACAACCTCTTCGTCGCCGGCTTCATCGGCTCCCCGGCCATGAACCTGGTCGAGGTGCCGATCACCGACGGCGGTGTGAAGTTCGGCAACAGCGTCGTGCCGGTCTCCCGCGAGGCGCTCTCCGTCGCGTCGGAGAAGGGCGACAAGACCGTCACGGTCGGCGTCCGCCCCGAGCACTTCGACATCGTCGAGGAGGGCGGCACCGCGGGCGCGCTCTCGAAGGACGCCCCGGCCGGTCTCGCCGTGACCGTCAACGTCGTCGAGGAACTGGGCGCCGACGGTTACGTGTACGGCACCGCCGAGGTCGGCGGCGAGTCCAAGGAGGTCGTCGTCCGCGTCAACGGCCGTGCCGTGCCCGACAAGGGCGCCACGCTGCACGTCGTGCCGCGCGCCGGCGAGACGCACGTCTTCTCGACCTCCACGGGCGAGCGCCTCACCGACTGATCCCGCGCCACAAGCACCACGAGCGACCCGGGAGGAGTTCGGCGCGCCCGCGCCGAACTCCGGCCCGAATTCGTCCGCACGGCCCCGTACTCCGGTACGGGGCCGTCGGCGTATCCTGCTTCCCCACCGCAAATACCTCTCCATACGGGCCATTTCGGATGGCGGCCGTCAACCCCCTATTCGAAAAAACCGATCGAACCGTCCCTCAACCGAGTGACTAAATGTCGCCAAATCATCACTGACCGCTACGCTCGCCTGCGTGACCCACACAGCCCGCCGTATCGGCCGAACTCTCGCATTCGTACTGCCCGTCGTCCTGGTGCTCTCCGGGACCCTCGCGGTCGCCCGTGTTCCGTGGGCGACCAGCTCCACCGAGTCGCAGGTCCTGACGGCCTCCTCGGACACCGCCTCGGTCCGGGCCAAGTCCCGTGCCCCCCAGGACGTTCTGCGCGACCAGCTCCTCATGGAGCTTCAGGAGAAGGATCCGGGGATCGCCCTGACGCACCTCCAGCGGCAGGTCGAGGAACGCCCCTCGCTCGCGCGGCACTGCGTGTCGATCGCCCGCGCCCTCGGACGCGCCGCGGTCGCCACGTACGGCCCGGCCCGCGCGCAGTCGTTCTCCCGCCCCGTGTGCGACACGTCCTTCGCGTACGGCGTCTCCGAGCAGGCCGTGGGGAGCTGATCCCGCGCACGCCGACCGCCCCGCTCCCTGGCCGCGAGCCGCCCGACCGCCCCGCCTATCGTTCACGGCATGCATACGTATCCGACACAGGCCGTGGTGCTCGCGGGCGGCCAGGGGTCGCGGCTGCGGCCGTACACCGACGACCGCCCCAAGCCGATGGTCGAGATCCCCGGAACCGGGACCCCGATCATCGGCCACCAGCTCGCCTGGCTCGCCGCCGAGGGCGTGACCGACGCCGTCGTCTCGTGCGGCCATCTCGCCGAGGTCCTCCAGGAGTGGCTGGACTCGGCCGATCTCCCCCTGCGTGTCACCACCGTGGTGGAGGAGGAACCCCTGGGGCGCGGCGGCGGCCTCAAGCACGCCGCGGCCGGGCTGCCGGACCCCGGGCAGCCCTGGTACGCCACCAACGGCGACATCTGGACGCGCTTCTCGCTGCGCGAGATGGCCGCCTTCCACTTCGAGCGCGACGCGACCGCCACCCTCGCGCTCGCCCGGCCGCGGATCCCCTGGGGGGCCGTCGAGACCGACGAGTTCGGCCATGTCCTCGACTTCATCGAGTCCCCGCCCTCGCCGTATCTGATCAACGCGGGGGTGTACGTGTTCTCCGCGGGCTTCCACGAGCTGCTGCCGGACCGCGGCGACCATGAGCGGACCACCTTCCCCCGGCTGGCCCGGGAACGCCGTCTCGCGGGCTTCCCGCTGCCTCAGGGGGCCTACTGGCGCGCCATCGACACCGCGAAGGACCTCACGGAGGCCGCGAAGGAGCTGGCCGGCGGGGCGCGCTGAGCCGTAGCCGGAAGCGAATGCCCTGACGCGACGCGAATGCCCTGGCGCGGGCGGGCGTCGGCGCGGACGCGAACGCCCTGACGCGCGGGGGCGTCGGCGCGCACGCGGAAGCTAACGCCGTGACGCGGGCGGGCGTGCCTCGGACGCTTACGTGCGTGCCTTCACGCCCCTTCACCCGGACGTGCGGGAGGGGGCGGCCGCCCGTGGTCCGGGTGGCCGCCCCCTCCTCAGATCGTCGGAGGCCGGGCGCGGTCGGTGGTGGTGGTGTCAGCCGAGGAGTCCGCCGATGGGGTTACGGTTTCCGCCGCCGCCCGAGGAGCCCCCTGAGGAGCCGGTGGCGGGCGCGCCCCCGTCGCCGCCGCCTCCGCCGCTCCCGTCGCCCGTACCGCCCGTGGAGGACGGTCCCTGGCTGCTGGAGGGCGGCGGGGCCTGCTCGGCCGTCCGGGGCGGCTGCTGGACCGTGCCCTGGGTCTGGCTGGGCTGCTGCTGTTGCTGTTGGGTCTGCCCGGTGCTCGTTCCCGTACCGGCGCCGGTGCTCGCGCCGCCGCTCTCCGGCGTCGTACCGGCGCCCGGTTCCGACTGGCGCGCCGACGGGCTGCCCGAGCGGGTCGCGGACGGCGCCGACGACGTACCGCTGGTGGCGCCCCCGCTGTCCGGCGAGCCGGACGCGCCGCCCGACGGGCCGCGCTGCCGCTGCGGCAGCGGCATGCCCGGGAGCTGGTTGACCGGGTCGACGCCCGGCCCCGGTACCCGCACCAGGTCCGAGGAGCGTACGGCCCCGCCCAGCACCGAGCCGATCAGCAGCGTCAGCCCGATGACGACGCTCGCCACGATCGTGCCCCTGCGCAGCACGCGCCGTCGCAGGTCCCAGAGTTCGGAGCGCGGTCCGAGCGTGCGCCACGCCTCGCTCGCGAGCCGCCCGTCGACGGAGTAGACGGGCGCGCCCGCGATGATCAGCGGGGACCAGGCGGCCAGGTAGATGATGTCGGGCGCGTCGTACGCCGGTACGGTCCGCCAGCTCACCGTCAGCAGCAGCGCCGCCGACAGCAGCGTCCCCACGGAGGCGGCGACCCGCTGCCAGAGGCCGAGGACGGTCAGGACGCCGACCACGATCTGGAGGAAGGCGACGCTGAGCCCCGCGCCGACCGGGTGCGAGAGCGCGAAGTCCCGCAGGGGTTCCGCCAGCGCCCATGGCTGGAGCGAGCTGAGCCACTTGACCATGGAGCCGCGCTCGCCGCCGTCGAAGTAGACGGGGTCGCAGAGCTTGCCCATGCCCGCGTAGATGGAGATGAAGCCGAGGAAGACGCGGAGCGGGAGCAGCACCACGCCGAGGTTCATGCGGCGGCCGGGGTAGTAGGCGTGCCGGACGGAGTCGTTGCCGTGCCGCTGGAGACGCGGCCGCTCGTCGGGGTCGTATCCGAGGTCGCCGTCGAGGTCGTTGTCGAGGTCGCCCCCGTCGTCCCCGTCGATGCCGTGGCCGCCGTACGCTCGACGGCCCGCGCCCGGTCCCTGCTCGGGCAGGTCGTACGCGCCGACCGCCCGGCGCATGGGCGGCAGCAGCGGCGTGGCCTCCGTGCGGGGGCCGCCGACGACGGGGTTCGGCATCGTCGTCTCGGTGTCGGAGACCGGGCCGGGCCGGGGGATGACCTGCGTCGCGCCGGCTTCGTACCGTCTTCCGGGGCCGCGGGCGCCGCCCGCCGGTACCGGGGCGGAGTTCCTTACGGCCTGGAGGAGCCCGCTCGCCCCGGGGTCGCCCGGTGCCGACTTCCCGCTCCAGACGACGGGCGCCCGCCTCCGTGGCGCCCTGCCGCCGGCGGCGACGGCCGCGCCGGTCATGGCGGGGATGCGCAGGGGGCTGGGGCGCTGAGGCGTTGCGAGCTTCACCCGGAAGCTGGCGTGGTTCACGATGACCTGCGCGGGATCGCAGTCCACCTTGAGCATGCTCAGCGGGGGCTGATCGTCGAACCCGGGCCGGGGCGTTCTGGTGTCCACACTCATCTAACCGAGTGACTTGTGTTTAGGACACTGCCTTGACGCGCCTATGTGTCCGAGACCCGTCAAGATCATCAAGCAGGGCCGTTCGGGGGACGGTACGGGCACTCCGCACCGCCCCCGTGAACCGTCTCAGGCTCGGTGGCGCGACGCCTCGTACAGCACCACGCCCGCCGCGACACCCGCGTTCAGCGACTCCGCGCCGCCCGGCATCGGGATCCGTACGCGGATGTCGCACGTCTCCCCCACCAGCCGCGACAGGCCCTTGCCCTCGCTGCCGATGACGATCACGACCGGGCCGCCGAGCGCCGCGAGGTCGCCGACCTCCGCCTCGCCGTCCGCCGCGAGACCGACGACCGTGAGACCGGCCTTCTGGTACGCCTCCAGCGTGCGGGTGAGGTTGGTGCAGCGGGCGACCGGCGTGCGCGCGGCCGTACCCGCCGAGGACTTCCAGGCACCGGCCGTCATCCCGGCGGCGCGCCGCTCCGGTACGACGACGCCGTGGCCGCCGAAGGCGGAGACGGAGCGGACGACGGCGCCCAGGTTGCGCGGGTCCGTCACCCCGTCGAGCGCGACGATCAGCGGGTCCTCACCGTCGTCGAAGGCGGCGGCGGACAGGTCGTCCGGGTGCGCGTACTCGTACGGCGGGACCTGGAGGACGAGCCCCTGGTGGTTGAGGCCGTTCGTCATGCGGTCCAGCTCGGGCTTGGGGGCCTCCATGAGGTGGATGCCGCCGCGGTCCGCCGCGAGCTGGAGCGCCTCGCGGACGCGCTCGTCGTTGTCGATGAACTGCTGTACGTAGAGCATCGAGGCGGGCACGCCGTCGCGCAGCGCCTCGAAGACCGGGTTACGGCCGACGACCATCTCGCTGGTGCCCTTGCCGCCACGCCGGACGACCTGGCGGCGGGCCGTCTGCTTGGCCTTGGCGTTGGCGACGCGGTTCTGGGCATGGCCCTTGCGCGCGGACGCGGGCGGTGTCGGGCCCTTCCCTTCCAGGCCGCGGCGTCGCTTGCCACCGCTGCCGACCTGCGCGCCCTTCTTGTTGGACGTACGGCGGTTCCTGCGCTGGCTGTTCCCGGCCATGACCTACCTGTTTCATTGCTTTCGTTACGCGGCTACGCGGCGCTTCGGTCGCGCGGCGTTCATACGTTTTATGTCAGGGTACGTAAGTGTGCCGCCCGGACCACCGGGCGGCACACTTCAGCAGGTCAGCGCGGTCCCAGAGTCCACCGCGGACCCGAAGGCCCGTCCTCGATGACCAGCCCGGTCTGCTGGAGCTGATCGCGGATCGCGTCCGCCGTGCCCCAGTCCTTGCGGCCCCGCGCGGCCTCGCGCTGCTCCAGCACGAGCCGTACGAGCGTGTCCACGACGCCGTGCAGCTCCGCGCCGCGGTCGGTCTCGCCTGCCCAGTGCGGGTCGAGCGGGTCCAGGCCGAGGACGCCGAGCATGGCCCGTACCTCCGCGAGCCGGGCGACGGCCGCTTCCTTGTCGTCGGCGGCGAGCGCGGAGTTGCCCTGGCGGACGGTGGTGTGGACGATCGCGAGGGCCTGCGGGACGCCCAGGTCGTCGTCCATGGCCTCGGCGAAGGCGGGCGGCACCTCGTCCGCGGGCTCCACCACTCCCCCGGCCTTCTCCATGACCCGCTGGACGAAGCCCTCGATCCGCGCGAACGCGGACTCGGCCTCGCGCAGGGCGTCCTCGCTGTACTCGATCATCGAGCGGTAGTGCGGGGTGCCGAGGTAGTAGCGGAGCACGATGGGGCGCCAGTGCTTGACCATCTCGGAGACCAGCACCGAGTTGCCGAGCGACTTGGACATCTTCTCGCCGCTCATGGTGACCCACGCGTTGTGCACCCAGTACTTCGCGAACTCGTCGCCGTACCCCTTGGCCTGCGCGATCTCGTTCTCGTGGTGCGGGAAGATCAGGTCGAGGCCGCCTCCGTGGATGTCGAAGGCGGAGCCCAGGTACTTGTGGGCCATCGCCGAGCACTCCAGGTGCCAGCCGGGCCGGCCGCGGCCCCAGGGCGTCTCCCAGGACGGCTCGCCGGGCTTGACGGCCTTCCACATCGCGAAGTCGCGCTGGTCGCGCTTGCCGGTCTCACCCTCGCCGGAGGGCTGGCGCAGATCGTCCAGATCCTGGTTGGACAGCTCCAGGTAGCCGGGGAAGGACCGGACGTCGAAGTAGACGTTGCCGTCGGCCTCGTACGCGTGGCCGCGCTCGATCAGACCGCGCATCATCTCGATCATCTCGGTGATGTGCCCGGTGGCGCGCGGCTCGTAGGTGGGCGGCAGGCAGCCGAGCACGTCGTAACCGGAGTTGAAGGCGCGCTCGTTCTCGTAGCCGATGGACCACCACGGACGGCCCTGGTCGGCCGACTTGGCGATGATCTTGTCGTCGATGTCCGTGACGTTGCGGATGAACGTCACGTCGTAGCCGCGGTGCTCGAACCAGCGGCGCATGATGTCGAAGTTCAGTCCCGACCGGATGTGCCCGATGTGCGGGGCGGCCTGCACGGTGGCGCCACACAGGTAGATCGAGACGCAGCCCGGCACGAGCGGGGTGAAGTCACGGATCTGCCGGGCGCCGGTGTCGTACAGCCGAATAGTCACGCGACAAGGGTAGTGCGCCCGGGGCAGTGCCCCGCGACCCTTTGGGCCACGGGGACACCGAAGCGTGACATTGACGACGCCGGACATGGGTGGCGACACGTGGCGACACTCATGTGGCGACACGTGTCACGGTCACGTGGCGCGGACGCGTCCGCCGGGGTCGAGGCGAGCACGCCCGCCGGGGCCAGGACGACGAGCACGCCCGCCGGGGTCGAGACGGCACGTCCCGCCGCGGCTCAGAGCCTGCCGACGACCTTGCGGGGCGTGATGCGGACGACGACCCGCTCGTTGTCGTCCCCGGCACTCGGGTTGAATTCCGCGTAGTGCTTGCCCGTGTACTTCACGGACAGCTCGTCGATCAGCTCCTGGCCGCCCTCGGTGGTCAGCGCCGCCGTGCCCCGGATCTCCGCGTAGGTGTACGGGGCGTCGGCGGGCTGCACGACGACGGTGACCCGGGGGTCGCGACGCAGGTTCTTCTCCTTCTGACGGTCGACCGTGGTGGAGATCAGGACGTCGTCCCCGTCGCGCTTCACCCATACAGGTGAAACCTGCGGGCTTCCATCGGGCTGGATGGTGGCGATGTTGACGAAGACGGGGGTGTCGAGGAGCTGCTTGAGGTCATCGGAGAGTGCGGCTGTCATGGCTGCCTTCCTGCTTCGTGCTGCGGCCGTACGGTGGATGAATACCGAACGATGATCGCCCAACCCGGTCGTTCGCGCCGGTATTTCGCGCCGTTCGATCCCGCGCTCCGGCCGGTACGGGGCCACGGAGCCGGATCCGTAAGAGGGTTGGGACACCTGCGGACCGACAGGTGCCCGCAGAACCACGCACCACGGGGCCGCGGCGCCCCAGGACCGCGGCACGCACCGGACCGCGGCACGCACCGGACCGCCGCACGCACCGGACCGCAACGTCCCGGGGCCTCAGCCCGTCGGGGCCGTACGCACCACCAGCGCCGTGGCGATCGCCGCCAGGCCCTCGCCGCGCCCGGTGAAGCCGAGGCCGTCGGAGGTGGCGGCGGAGACCGCGACCGGCGCGCCGACCGCCTCGGAGAGCACCCGCTGTGCCTCGTCCCGGCGCTTGCCGATCTTGGGCCGCGCCCCGACGACCTGGACGGCGACGTTGCCGATCGAGAAGCCCTCCGCGCGGACGATCCTGGCCGCCTCCTTGAGGAGGGTGACGCCCGGGGCTCCGGACCACTCGGGGCGGCCCGTGCCGAAGTGCGCGCCGAGGTCACCGAGGCCGGCGGCGGAGAAGAGCGCGTTGCAGGCCGCGTGCGCGACGACGTCCGCGTCGGAGTGGCCGGCCAGCCCGGGGCCCTCGCCCTCCCAGAGCAGGCCCGCGCACCACAGCTCACGGCCCTCCTCGAAGGCGTGGATGTCGGTGCCGATGCCCACCTGCGGCAGCGCCGGCACCAGGGTGGGAGGTGCGGGGGACACGGGAGGTGCGGGGGGCGTGGGAGGTACGGGGGGCGTGGGGCGCTCAGAAGCCATCGGTGAGCCTCCTCCGGGCGAGAACCGCCTCGGCCAGCACCAGATCCAGCGGCCTGGTCACCTTGAACGCCTCCTCGTGTCCTGGCACGACCACCACGGGCGCGCCGAGCCGCTCGACCATACCGGCGCAGTCGGTCGCGCCCTCACCCACCTGCGCCACCGTCCGGTGCGCGCGCTCCAGCGTGGCGCGGTCGAAGCCCTGCGGGGTCTGTACGGCGCGCAGCAGGGCCCGCTCGGGCGTGGCGACGACCGGTTCCGGCTCGCCCTTCGCCCGTGGCTCGACCTGCTTGACGGTGTCGGCGAGGGGCAGCGCGGGGACGACGGCGGGCGCACCGTCCCGTACGGCCTCGACGACGGCGTCCACGGTCTCGACCGGGACGAGCGGGCGGGCCGCGTCGTGGACGAGCACGCTGGTGATGGCGTCGGGCAGGGCGTCGATGCCGAGCCGTACGGACTCCTGGCGGGTCTCTCCGCCGGGCACGACGAGGTAGTCGGTGCGCTCGGGCAGGGCGTGCGCGTCGAGGAGGTTCTTCACCTCCGGTGCGCCGTCCGGCGGTGCGACCACGACGACGAGCGAGACGGCCCGCGAAGCGGCCATCGCGCGGACGGCGTGGATCAGCATCGGTGTGCCGCCCAGCGCGCGCAGCGCCTTGGGGGCGCCTGGGCCGAGCCGTACGCCCCGGCCTGCGGCGGGGATCACCGCGGCGGTGCGGTGGGGGCGGGGTTCCTCAGACATCGCTTGCACTCCGGCGGGTTTGTTCTGGCTTTGTTCCGGCAGGTTTGTTTCCGCGGCCGACATGGGTAGGGGCTCAGCGAGCCGGGCGGGACGCCTTGACCCGACCCTTCCGTGACCAGGGTCGAGACGATCGCCGCACCGGCCCCCCCCAGGGGCCTCGGCGTCGGACGTACGAACGCACGACGCGCCGCGCACGAAGCGCGACGCGACATCCATACATCCAGGGGCACGTGGGCAGAAACACGCGCGTGGGCAGAGACGCGAAGGCATGAAGCGTGCGGGCATGAAGCATGCGGACGTGGGCATGAGCATGCCGCGAGACGATACGAACATGCCGCAGTGCCCGACGACTCGGCTTTCCCCCAAAAGCCTGCCAACGGGCACCACGGCATTCGCTGCTTCACTTCACATCGCGCGGGCTGCGTGCGTCGCGTTCAGTTCAGGACGCGAGGACCTCGTCGAGCAGAGCCTCGGCCTTGTCTTCATTCGTGTTCTCCGCGAGAGCCAGCTCGCTGACAAGAATCTGCCGCGCCTTGGCGAGCATGCGCTTCTCACCTGCGGAGAGTCCGCGCTCGCGCTCCCGGCGCCACAGGTCGCGGACCACTTCGGCGACCTTGATGACGTCGCCGGAGGCGAGCTTCTCGAGATTTGCCTTGTAGCGACGGGACCAGTTTGTCGGCTCTTCCGCGTACGGCGCCCTGAGCACCTCGAAGACCCGGTCCAGCCCGTCCTGACCGACCACATCGCGCACGCCGACGAACTCCGCATTGTCCGCCGGTACACGCACCGTCAAGTCGCCCTGGGCGACCTTGAGCACCAAGTAGGTCTTGTCCACGCCTTTGATCTGGCGAGTTTCGATGGCCTCGATCAGCGCGGCCCCGTGATGGGGATAGACCACGGTGTCGCCAACCTTGAACGTCATGTGACAGGTACCCCTTCCGTGGCTATCCAGGGTAACACGAGAATGGCTTCTTCTGAATGGCGTTTTCGCAGGTCAGGGCGCATCTCGGGGCTTGACAACAGCGCCAGGAACGTGCTGCGAACGGCTTCCGGAAGGGGGTATTCGCAGGTCGGAGCCGCTGCGATGGGGCATGGAAACACCCGCGTCACGTGGAGCGCGGGCCCCTCAAGGGAGGGCTAACGTCCCGTTTTGCCGGGTTACGGCGGCGGAACTTACCGTACCGCGTTCGGATGTCGGTCACTCGTACGAACAGAAGTGTGGCGAGGGCACGACAGAAGTACGACGGAAGTGCGCGGGAATCCGAATTCGATCACGGTCGCGCGTGCCACGGTATTCGTAAGGAATGCCGGACGGCCCGGATAATTGATCACCGGATTTATGTGAACGGTGTGCGAAACAGGGTGGAGATCAGCCGTCAATCGATCATCGGCGGGGGCGACGGTGTCACCCGGGGCCGGCGCCGGCACGGACCGGTGACGCCGGGAGGCGGGTCGGGTGCGGGGCGGCGAGGACGGCTCGGTAACCTGAGGGCGCAGACGCACCTTTGGCCCCGTCTTGAGGTCATCGGCCCGCTCCTCGCACCCGTACCACCGCAAGCCTCGCACCACCGCAGCACCGCACGTCCTGTACGACCCGCACCACCCTCGTTCCCAGCCCTCCCTCCCTCCGTCCGTACGTCCTAGGAGATGCCGCCGCCGTGAGCCGCAGCCTTCGACGCGGCGCCCTCGCCGCCACTGCCCTCGTGTTCTCGCTTGCCCCGCTCACCGCGTGCGGCGCCGGCAACAACGCGCAGACACTCGGCGTCAAGCCGGACAACGCCGCCACGTCCGTCGACAAGATCAGCCTCCAGAACATCACGGTGGTCACCCAGCCCAAGGCCGACGCGGAGGGTCCCGCGGTCGTCACCGGCACCGTCTTCAACAGCGACACGAGCGCGCAGACCCTCGACTCGGTGAAGCTCCCGGGCACCAACGCCACGGTGAAGCTCGCACCCGCCAAGGGGTCGGGGCCGATCACCGTACCGGCGCTCGGCTCGGTCCAGCTCGGCGGTACGGGCAATGCCTCGGCCATGATCGAGAACGGCCGCGAGGCCGCGAAGAACGGCGACGCGCAGAAGGTCGTGTTCTCCTTCAGCAAGACCGGCGAGGTCGCGCTGCGCGCCTTCGTCTTCCCGTCGGACACCTACTTCAAGGGCGTCGGCCCCAGCTCCGCCCCCTCCGCGTCGGCCTCCGGGGGCACCCCCAGCGGCTCGTCGTCGCCCGGGGCCGGAGCCGGTGCGGCGGGCCAGGACGCGCCGGGGACCCCGTCCGGCTCCGCCTCGAACTCGGCCTCGGCCGACGCCGAGACGGACGCGGGTACGGGTACGTCCCACTGACGTACGAGCACAGCGACGATACGGCGTTGGCGTCGGCCCGGAGTTCCTGGC